>JACQAM010000014.1 GCA_016194975.1 Bacteroidota bacterium | reverse complement strand
CCGGCGTAAACTGGGAAAGCATTCCATAAGGTTTGTAAATGACGAAATAGGAAAACATTAGAGTTTATATCGATTAAGAGTTGTATAACAATGATTGCAAGTGCTCCATTATTAAAAACGGAGCATTTGCAAGGCATTCCCGGTGCTCAGTCTGATTCATTTGAATGTCAAAAAGTTTCCTGTTTCGCATTTAGTATCTTATTCGGAATAAACTCTATTGTTTTCATTGAAAAATGAAAACAGGAAATCCAGCCAATCATTCACAAGCAATTTTATTTTAATTTTAATCATGTTTGTTTTGAAAGCTGATGTAAATGCGTTGAGAAATTCCGCACTGGATGCGCAGGGACTTGGTGATCATGAATCCGGAAAAGGAAAAACAGGAACACTCAATACCATTCGCCACCTTGGTTATGTGCAGCTCGACACACTTTCCGTTGTTGCGCGTGCGCATCATCACGTATTGTGGTCGCGTGTGAAAGATCATCGCGAAGAATTCCTGCACGAATTGATGAAAGAAAAAAAGATCTTCGAATACTGGAGCCATGCCGCTGCTTTTTTACCCATGGAAGATTTCCGTTTCAGTTTGCTCCGCAAAAATGATTTCCGGAAAGGAAAGAAACACTGGTTCGCAAAAAATAATAAAATGCATCGCTTCGTAACAGACAAAATAAAAGCGGAAGGAGCTTTGCAGGCAAGAGATTTTGAAACAGATAAAACAAGAGGAAGCTGGTTCGACTGGAAGCCGGCGAAGATCGCGCTCGAACAATTATTCCAGGATGGAACACTGATGGTGAAAGAAAGAAAAGGATTTCAGAAAGTTTATGACCTCACCGAACGGATTCTCCCCTCTTGCATCGACACCACACTTCCTTCGAAAGAAGAATTTGCCAATTACCTCATCACGTCCTGCCTGCGCGCACACGGATTCGCATCGCTCAAAGACATCACACACCTCCAGGCAGCAATGAGAACCAGTGTAGAAAAAGAATTGAAAAAATTGCTGAAGGAAGGAACGATTGAAGAAATAAATATCCCTGGTTCAACGGGGAAATATTTTGCCAAACGTGATTTCATTCAAAATTCAAAATTGAAAATTGAAAATCGGCAATTGGCAATTCTTTCTCCCTTCGATAATCTCGTCATCCGCCGCGACCGGCTGAAGAAAATTTTCAATTATGATTTTGCCATCGAATGTTATTTGCCCGAACACAAAAGAAAATTCGGCTATTTCTGTTTACCGGTTCTGTATGGCAATGAATTCGTAGCGCGCTTCGACCCGAAAGTGGATCGCGAAAAGAAAATATTTTATGTGAAGGAATTTCACCTTGAGAAAAAGATGAACAAAAAAGAAAAGAAAGAATTTATGGAGAAATTTGAAGTTGCGCTGGAGGAATTCTCTCTTTTTAATGGTTGCAGAAAAATTGTTGGGTGGTAATCATGATAGCCCACCGATTAATTATAGCCCACCGATTAATCGGCGGGCTATAATTAAATCAGCATAGCGCCTTGATGATATCGTGCCGCGTAATAATGAAATTTTTATCCGTTTTAAATTCACGCACCAGCACCGCCGGATTTTCAGGAGTGATCATCGTCGACAAAAGTTCTACGGGCGTAGAAATATCCACGAACGGAAATGCGGGTTGCATGATAGTTTCCACCGGAGAATTTTTGTGATCGGGATTTTTTACAATGCATTCGAAAAGCAACTGCTCATTGATGGAACCGACGATCCTTCCGTCTTTCATCACCGGCATCTGCGAATAATCTTTTTCACTCATGATCTTCACCGCTTTCCCGATCGGCTCCGATGCTTCGATCGCGTGCAGCTCCGCAGTTTTCATTGCAGAAACCACATCTTTCGCCGTCTGCCCTTTTCGCTCGAAGAATCCTTTTTCCCGCATCCAGTCATCGTTGAACATTTTTCCGAGATAACGTGTTCCGTGATCGTGAAAAATTACAACAACAAGATCCGTCTCTTTTAATTTCGAAGCAAGCTGACAAATGCCGGCCATTGCAGATCCTGCAGAATTACCGGCGAAAATTCCTTCCTCTTTTGTAATTCTCCGCGTCATCACCGCCGCATCTTTATCCGTTACTTTTTCAAAAAGATCGATCACCCTGAAATCAACATTCGCCGGAAGAAAATCTTCACCGATGCCTTCCGTGATGTACGGATAAATTTCATTCTTGTCGAAAATTCCTGTCTCCTTGTATTTTTTAAAAACAGATCCATAGGTGTCAATTCCCCACACTTTTATGTTCGGATTTTTTTCTTTCAGGAATTTTCCGGTGCCGCAGATCGTTCCGCCCGTTCCAACACCAACAACAAGATGCGTGATCTTTCCTTCCGTCTGCTCCCAGATTTCCGGGCCCGTCTGCTCGTAATGCGCCTGCGAATTCGAAAGATTATCATACTGGTTCGGCTTCCACGAATTCGGAACTTCTTTTTCCAACCGCGATGAAACAGAATAATAAGAACGTGGATCTTCCGGGTCAACATTCGTCGGGCAAACAATAACATCGGCGCCGAATGCTTTTAACGCATCTACTTTTTCTTTCGACTGTTTATCTGTTGTAGTAAAAATACATTTGTATCCTTTTATGATCGCAGCGATCGCCAATCCCATTCCTGTATTTCCACTCGTGCCCTCAATGATCGTTCCGCCCGGTTTCAATCGTCCATCCTTCTCCGCATCTTCAATCATCTTAAGCGCCATTCTGTCCTTGATGGAATTTCCCGGGTTAAAAGTTTCCAGCTTCACGTACACTTTTGCTTTGGTAATATCTTTTGTAATGTTGTTAATGCGCACAAGCGGAGTATTTCCTATTGCGCCGAGAATATTTTCGTAAACGTGTTTGGATGGATTCATTGGGAAAAATTTGGAAAGCAAAGATAAGTTTTTTGGAACGGCGGCGGCGGTGTTTCAAAATACCTGTGTTCCCGCTGTCGCTATTGCGCGGCAAAGCGCTTCCATCGGGGTTAGGAAATTTGGTTCGGCTCATTTAATTCTCATTGCTCCTTTCTCAACTGAACCTGATTGCCCGTACCGGGGAAATTCTTGTTACAATAAGCGAAGGAAGAAACAACGCGAGCTGGCAAATAACTATAGTCACAATGTTCAGTAAAATAAAATGCCACCAGTTGATCTCTATCGGAACTGTTTTTACATAATAACTTTCCTGGTCGAGCGAAACCAATTGAAATTTATATTGGATCCAGCATAAAATCAATCCGATCGCATTCCCTAAGATCATACCAAGCCCAATGAGGCGAAATGCATGCGAGAGAAAAATCTTCCTGATATTATTATTCGTCGCACCGAGCGCTTTCAATGTTCCAATCATATTCGTGCGGTCGAGAATTAAAATAATGAGCGCCGAGATCATGTTTATCGCACTTACAAAAAGCATGAGCACGATAATGATGAGCGCATTGATGTTGAGCACATCGAGCCAGGAAAATATTTCAGGCGTGAGTTCGCGTATGCTCTGCGCATTTAAATTGATATCGATTGCATCATTCACATTTTCTGTCGCTTTTTCAAGATCATTATAGTTATTCACTAAAACTTCGAACCCTGCCACGGTATTGAAATCCCAATCGTTAAGCCGCTGCACCTGCCGGATGTCGCAAATAATGAAACGATCGTCGTATCCGTCCGTCAATCCGGTTTCATAAATTCCGGTAACATGAAAAGATCTCGGCCTCGTTGTATTCCCCTTCAGAAAAAACATTTTGATCTTCTTGCCTAATTTTAAATTCAACTTGTCGGCAATGTATCGCGAAACAATTATTCCATCGGAGATCGTGTCGGGCAGCGTAAGAATTTTTCCTTCTTTCAGATTCTGTTTGAAAAAATCCCAGTCGAAATCGCGGTCCACACCTTTCAATACCACTCCCATCAACTGGTCGCCTGCTTTGATGATGCCCGCCTTCGTTGCAAAAACCTGAACGTGGCGGATCTCCGGAAATTTTTTCAGCGCTTCCACCGTCGGCTGATTTCTATTGATGGAATCCGTTTCGAAAGAAGTATTGTTATTGAATCCTGTGATCTGAATGTGCGAACCGAAACCGATCACCTTGCGCTCAATTGCATTCTGAAATCCGTTCATCACCGCAAGCGTGAGTATCATCACCGCCATTCCCACAGCTATACCCGCGACCGCTACACGCACAATGGGGCGCGACATGCGTCCGCTCGTATCCGTTTGCGCCAGCATGCGCGCTGCAATGAGCCGTTCGAAATACATCGTGTAAAGATAGCAGGGAGTTCGGAGATAAGAGTTGGGAGTATGGAATCAGCAAATGGGAAATAATGCTCCTGGGATTGGACTGATATTTGCAATTCTTACCCATGCATCTTAACGCTGAACCCCCGACTCCGGACTCCCAACTTTTTCCTACTTTCACACCGCAAACACCAATGAGAACTACTGCATTTATTTTTTTACTTGTTATTTTTTCCCTGGTACTTCCTGCGCAGATCGTCATTCATTCGAAACAGAACATTGAAAAAACGGATGCCGACATTACTACCGGCGCCGAACGGACCGATGTTTACCTGCCGTGGCTGAAAGGAAAAAATGTTGCCATTGTTGCCAACCAGACTTCGATGATCAATTCCACGCATCTCGTGGACACACTCCTTGCGCTGAAAATAAAAGTGAAAAAAATATTCTGTCCTGAACACGGCTTGCGCGGCGATGCCGATAATGGTGAGAACGTTACAAATTTTAAAGACAAAAAAACCGGTTTGCCCGTAATCTCTCTCTATGGCGATCACCTGAAACCTACTGCCACCGATCTCAAAGGAATCGACATTGTGGTTTACGATATACAGGATGTGGGTTGCCGTTTTTATACTTATATCACCACCATGTCGTACGTGATGGAAGCGTGTGCTGAACAGAAAAAAACTTTTGTCGTTCTCGATCGCCCGGATCCGAACGGATATTATGTGGATGGGCCGGTGCTCGATCCGCAATACAAATCTTTTGTCGGACAATTTCCTGTGCCTATTGTTTATGGAATGACCATCGCTGAATATGCGAAAATGGTCAATGGAGAAAAGTGGCTGACGAATGGTGTGCAGTGCGATCTTAAATATGTGGAGTGCATAAATTATGATCACACGGACTGGTACCAATTACCGATCGCACCTTCTCCGAATTTACCGAACATGGCTGCTGTTTATTTGTATCCGTCGCTTTGTCTTTTCGAAGGAACGGTCATGAGCATTGGCCGCGGCACCGATCTTCCTTTCCAGGTGGTGGGCCATCCCGATCTGAAAAATGCAAATTTCACTTTCACTCCTTCCCCGAAACCGGGCGCAAAAGATCCGCTCTACAATGGAAAAGTATGTTACGGCCACGACTTGCATGAATTTGCGACGTTGTACGTGCGCGATTACAAAGGAATTTATCTTTTCTGGTTGTTGGGTTGTTACAAAGACATGGCAGATAAAACAGATTTCTTCAATGATTTTTTTGAACGTCTTGCAGGAACAAAAGATCTCCGTCAGCAAATTATAGAGGGAAAAACAGAAGAGCAGATCCGCTCGGGCTGGAAACCTGCTCTTGCAAAATTCAAAGTGACAAGGAAAAAATATCTGTTGTACGAAGACTTTGAGTAGGGAGGATCAGGGAAGATTACAAATAATACGGAGACTCAGATTACAGATTGAGCAGATGTGAGGATCAGGGAAGATTACAAATAATACGGAGACTCAGATTACAGATTGAGCAGATGTACAGATTACGGATTACGGATTACGGATTTTACTGATGCGCGAATATCCGAATGGTGGTTACTCTTTTCAATTGAAATTTAACTGCCGGGCTTTTTTGAATCGTTGAATCATTGAATTATTAAATAATTGAATCGTTGAATGAAGTACACGGATCAGACCGGGCGAATTATTTCACTGGAGAAAATTCCTTCACGGATAATTTCATTGGTTCCATCACAAACAGAATTGCTTTTCGATCTCGGTTTGGAAGATGAAGTGGTGGGCATCACAAAATTCTGTATTCACCCGGAAAACTGGTTCAGGAATAAAACGCGTGTGGGCGGAACGAAACAAATCGATTTGAAAAAAATTGACGCGCTGCAACCCGATCTCATCATTGCGAATAAAGAAGAGAATGAAAAAGAACAGGTAGAATTGCTGATGAAAAAATATCCCGTGTGGGTGAGTGATGTGCGCACACTTGCGGATGCGTATGCAATGATACGTGCGATGGGAGAAGTGACGGGAAAAACCATTGAGGCGAGAAAAATATTTTCGGAGATCGCTTTCCGTTTCGAAAATTTCAAAGCAAACAAACCGGAACTGAAAAAGAAAAAGATCGCATATTTCATCTGGAAAAAACCCTGGATGGCCGCAGGAAAAGATACGTTCATTGATCATCTTCTTTCGCTCTGCGGATTTGAAAATGTTTTTGCCAATGAAAAAAACCGTTATCCTGAAATAACGCTTGACGATCTTTCCGAAAAAAATCCTGAAGTGATCTTTCTTTCTTCCGAACCTTATCCGTTCAAAGAAAAACATATTGCAGAATTGAATGCTGTTTTACCGCAAGCGAAAATTCTACTCGTGGACGGAGAACTTTTTTCCTGGTACGGATCGCGGCTCATGCATTCGCCGCAGTATTTTATGGAGGTAATGAGCGCGGTGTGAATTTCGTAACTTTACTCCTCGCTACAACAAAGTGAAATGACGCGAATTTTTCTTCTTTTTTCCATCCTCTTTTTTTTCTGTCTGCGGCTTTCTTCGCAGATCGTCATTGACCGCGCGCCTGTGCAAGTAGGGCCTGTTGATGTGCCCGTAGAAAAAGTGGGTGTGGTGCTCAGTGGTGGCGGCGCTTCCGGCCTCGCGCACATAGGCGTGCTCAAAGCGCTCGAGGAAAATAATATTCCAATCGATTACATCTGCGGAACTTCCATGGGCGCGCTCGTCGGTTGTTTGTACACCATGGGATACACACCAACAGAAATAGAAACGCTCGTGAAGTCTGATGATTTCAAAAGTTGGGCAACAGGAGTTTTCCAGCCCGACCAGGTTTATTATTTCAAGAAAAAAGATGATAATGCTTCCTGGGTCACGTTCAAACTTTCGCTTGATACGTCGCTCGTCACCAACTTGCCGACGAATTTAATTTCTCCGGTGCAAATGGATTTTGCGTTGATGGAAAATACTGCCGGGGCATCGGCCGCTGCGAATTATAATTTCGATTCTCTTTTCATTCCGTTCCGTTGCGTGGCTTCCGATGTGGTTTCGAAAAGTTCGGTGGTTTTCAAAGACGGGGATCTCGGTGTTGCAGTGCGCGCTTCCATGTCGTACCCGTTTTATTTAAAACCGATCCGCGTGAATGGAAAACTTTTATTCGACGGCGGACTCTACAATAATTTTCCAGCCGATGTGATGTACCAGGATTTTTTCCCCGATTTCATTATCGGCAGCAATGTGGCTTCTGAATTTCCCGATCCGGATGAGGATAATCTTCTTTCGCAGATACGCGCCATGCTCACGAGTAAAACCGATTTCAATCCGAAATGCGAGAATGGCGTGGTGATACAACCAAGCGCCGACTGGATAGGGCTTTTCAATTTCGATGATCCGCAACGTGTCATTGACAGCGGTTATGCAGCGACGATGCGCAAGATCGATGAAATAAAATTCAATGTAGAAAAACGAAGCGATCCGAAAGATCTGGCGGCACGGCGTGCTGCATTCAAAGCAAAAGAACCGCACATTATTTTTGACCAGATCAACATCGAAGGCCCGGGAATGAAAAAGCGACAGGTGAATTATGTGACGAAATTATTGCTGCATAAAAAAAGTTACGTGGACATTGCCACACTCAAACCCGCTTACTTCCGCCTCGCATCAGACGATAAGATACAATCCATTTTCCCTGTGGCGCATTACAATAAACTCACCGGCTATTATGATCTCGATCTCACCATCAAAAAAGAAAAAAATATTTTTACACAGCTTGGCGGCGATTTTTCCAACCGGCAGATCAGTATGGGATTCGTTGGACTGCAATACAACATTCTGAATAATCCTTCCATCGCACTCAATGGAAATGCATACTTCGGAAAATTGTACCAGTCGGCGCAGGTGCGTGCGCGCATCGATTTTCCAACACGTTTGCCTTTTTACTTCGAACCGATCTTCACCTGGGACCGATTTGATTATTACCGGAGCACTCCTGTTTATTTTGTCGATACGCGTCCGCCTTATCTTATCCAGATCGATCGTTATGAAGAAATGGGAATGGGATTTCCCGTGCGCAACAAAGGAAGAATTGTTTTAAGCAGCGGGGCAATCTTCGTGCGCGATCTTTATTACCAAACCGCGCAATTCACCTCTACGGACACAACAGACCGGACTGATCTCACCGGTTCCTCTTCACATTTACTTTATGAAAGAAATACATTGAACCGAAAACAGTTTGCAACTTCAGGAACTTATTTTTCTTTCAAAGCAAGATACGTTTACGCGGAAGAATTTTTCAAACCAGGAACCACTGCAACAGGACAGGATCCTTACCGGCACATTCACGATTGGTTGCAGTTCCGTCTTACTTACGATACCTATTTCAAAGAGCGTGGAAGATGGCGGCTCGGATTTTACGGCGAAGCAGTTTATTCATCGCAGCCGTTATTTCACAATTACACTTCCACTGCTCTTTATGCACCGGCATTCAATCCTACGCCTGAAAGTCAAACGTATTTCATTCCCGAATTCAGGGCGTATCAATATGCGGGCGCAGGATTGAAAAGTATTTTCGTCATTCAAAAAAATATTGACCTGCGTATCGAAGGTTATGTATTCGCCCCTTACCAGGAGATCCGTGAAAACACAACCGCGCACACGGCATACTTCACTGCGCCACTCGCCATATCTTCCATTCATTACATCGGTTCTTCTGCCCTGGTCTGGAATTCTCCTCTGGGCCCCGTGAGTTTTAACGTGAATTATTACAGCACGAAAGCATACCCGTGGAGTTTCATGTTCAACTTCGGATACATTATTTTCAACAGGAAAGCCATGGACTAGAGTACGAAATCCCGAATTAATTCGGGATTTCGTATTTCGTACTACCCTGATAAATATTTTTGGAATATTAAAAAAATAATCGCAACATTTGCGCCGGTAAAAAAATCTGCGCGGAATAACGCAGGTACTCGTCAAACCCGCCTTCGACCCGCTTCTGCGGGCAGGCAACCAAACACAACAGGTGAAATGAAACACCTTCTCTGCATGGCGATCTCTATGATCACGAAGATGGTTTCTGTGAACCGTCTGCGCTATGTTTCACTGACGAATGTAATTCCTTCCTGCCCGAGGAGGTTCTACCGCTCAAGGATCTGATCCTGCAAGGTCATTTCTATTTACGGCTACGTGCCGTTCCCACTTATCATTCTGTTCACGGTCACTCAGCTGATCATTGTTCAACCCGTTCTGCTAAAAAAATGCGGAACACAATCGTGTAATTCCAATGGAAAATAACACGCAGGTGCATGTACTCGTTGCAAGTGCATTACACATTACACACGCAGAAAAGATCTGCGAAGAAATGGCCGACTCGGCAAAAGCGCGGGGCACCGGCATTGCGCGCCGTTCGCCCGAATACATTGTGAAAAAAATTCTCGAAGGGAAAGCAGTGATCGCGCTCACGGAAAAAAATGAGTGGGCCGGATTCTGTTACATCGAAACGTGGAGCCACGGAACCTACGTTGCAAATTCGGGGCTCATTGTTGCCCCTGCGTTCCGCAAGAGCGGACTTGCGCGGCAGATCAAGAAAAAAATATTTGAACTCTCGCAGGAAAAATATCCCGACTCGAAAATTTTCGGGCTCACTACCGGCCTTGCCGTAATGAAAATAAATTCTGAATTAGGTTACGAACCGGTGACGTATTCTGAACTCACCGGCGATGAACAATTCTGGAAAGGTTGCGAAAGCTGTGTGAATTTTGAAATTCTTAAAAACAAAGAGCGGAAGAATTGTTTGTGCACTGCAATGCTGTATGATCCGGCTGATAAAAAAATAAATACAAAAGAATCGTTCCGGAAAAAATCAAAGCTCTATGAAAGATGGCTGCGCTTCAAGAAAAATGTCCTCCTGCGAAGCAGGATAGTGATAAGTGATAAGTTATGAGCGATTAGCAATTTGTACCGATTCGCAACTCATAACTCGTCGCTCTTAACTCATCACTCCGTTATAGTAAACACCAACAACTAATATCCATCACATGACTACTATCAAAAACAAAGTACTATTAGCCTTCAGCGGCGGACTCGACACGAGTTTCTGCGCGATCTGGTTGCGGGAAGAAAAAAAATATGAGGTACATGCAGTGACGATCAATACCGGCGGATTTACCAATGAAGAATTGACAGCGATCGAAAAACATGCTTATGCACTCGGCGTAAATACATTTACTGTCATCGATGGTGCGCAACGATTCTATGATTCCTGCATTAAGTTTCTTGTTTTCGGAAATGTGCTCAAGAACGGAACTTATCCATTGTCAGTGAGCGCTGAGCGTGTAACACAAGCGATGTTGCTCGCGGAACATGCGCAGCACACGGGCATACACGCAATCTCGCACGGGAGTACAGGCGCGGGAAATGATCAGGTGCGTTTCGATATGCTGCTCGATATTCTTCTCGAAGATGCGGAGATCGTTACGCCGATCCGCGATCTGAAACTTTCACGTCAGCAGGAAATTGATTTTCTGAAAAAACATAATGTGAAAATGAACTTTGAAAAAGCAGAATATTCCGTAAACAAAGGGATCTGGGGAACTTCTGTCGGCGGAAAAGAAACACTCACGTCCGAGTTGCCTCTCCCTGCTGATGCTTTTCCAACCAAGATCACAAAAACAGAACCGCAGAAAACCGAATTGCATTTTAATAAAGGAGAACTCATCGGTGTCGATGGAAAATATTTTGATTCTCCGGTTGACGCGATATTGCATTTGAATTCACTCGCTGCTCCTTTCGGAATTGGGCGCGACATTCACGTGGGCGATACGATCATCGGGATAAAAGGCCGCGTGGGATTCGAAGCCGCCGCGCCGCTTATCATTATTAAAGCACATCACCTGCTGGAGAAACATGTGCTGAGTAAATGGCAGCTCTTTC
This sequence comes from Bacteroidota bacterium, assembly GCA_016194975.1. Taxonomy (NCBI): domain Bacteria; kingdom Pseudomonadati; phylum Bacteroidota; species Bacteroidota bacterium. The sequence goes on along the minus strand of JACQAM010000014.1, from coordinate 111,184 downwards.
AGAAAGATCAACTCGCTGCGCTCTACGGAAATTTTCTTCATGAAGGACAGTACTACGAACCGCTCCTGCGCGACATCGAAAATTTCCTCACGAGTACACAGCAATCGGTGAGTGGAAAAGTTTTTGTCACACTCAAGAAAGAACATTTCACACTCGATGGCGTTCGTTCTCCTTTCGATCTCATGGCCGCACAAAAAGGATCTTATGGTGAAATGAATGACGGCTGGACTGGTGAAGATGTGAAAGGATTTTCGAAGATTGCCGCGAACCAGGTGAAATCATGGTACCGGCTTCATAAAATTGCATCGGGGGAATTCGCATGAGCAAAAAAATAAAAGCAGGAATTATCGGGAGCGCCGGATACGCCGGTGGTGAATTGATCCGTTTGTTACTGCACCATCCTTACGCAGAATTGAAATTCGCGCAGAGCCGGAGCAATGCAGGAAATAAAATTTATTCCGTACATACCGATCTTCTTGGCGAAACCGATCTTTCATTTTCAAACGAAACGGATCCGGATTGCGATGTTCTGTTTCTTTGCATGGGGCATGGCGAATCGAAAAAATGGATGAATGAAAATAAAATTGCGGATCACACTCATGTGATCGATCTGAGCCAGGATTTTCGTTCGGGCGGCGCAGATTTTATTTATGGGCTTCCGGAATTGCAGAAAAAAAATATCGGCAAGGCAAAACACATTGCCAATCCCGGCTGTTTCGCCACGGCCATTCAGCTCGCCTTGCTTCCGGCAGTGCAAGCGAAAATCATTGACAGCGATGTGAATGTTTCTGCAACAACAGGATCTACCGGCGCAGGACAGAATCTTTCTGCAACTTCTCACTTCACCTGGCGCCATGGGAATCATTCGGCTTACAAAGTGCTCGAACATCAGCATCTCACCGAAATAGAAAAAACTTTTTTCTCGCTCGATAAAAATTTTCCGCATGCTGTTCATTTTATTCCTCAGCGCGGAGCATTCGCGCGCGGCATACACACGATCGCCCATTTTTCCACATCTGTGAAAAAAGAAGAAGCGAAAGATATTTTTGAAAAATTCTACAACGATCATCCTTTCACTCATATTTCTCCGTGTACAATTGATGTAAAACAGGTTGTGAATACCAACAATTGTTTTCTTCATATTGAGAATTCCAATGGCCGGCTCATCATCACTTCGGTCATCGATAATTTACTCAAGGGCGCATCGGGACAAGCGGTGCAGAATATGAATCTTATTTTCGGATTCGATGAAACTTCCGGTTTAAAATTAAAATCAACAGCCTACTGATATGAAACTCTTCGACGTTTATCCATTGCTCCCCGTTACGCCCGTGCGCGCGTCAGGAACAAAAGTTTTCTGCTCCGATGGAAAAGAATATCTCGATCTCTACGGAGGGCATGCTGTCATTTCCATCGGGCATTCGCATCCGCATTATATTTCGAAACTCACTGCACAACTGAACAACATCGCATTTTATTCCAATGCAGTTCAGAATCCGCTGCAGGAAGAGCTCGCGGAAAATTTCGGGAAGATCAGCGGTTATCCCGATCATTCACTTTTCCTCTGCAATTCCGGTGCAGAAGCGAATGAGAATGCACTAAAACTTTCATCCTTCCACAACGGAAGAAAAAAAATAATTGCATTCACAGGATCTTTTCATGGGCGGACATCGGCAGCAGTTGCAGCAACTCATGATCTTTCCCTCAATTCACCGGTGAATCTCCAGCATGAAATTCAATTTCTTCCATTGAATGATCATGATGCTGCAAAAAATATTGACGAAACAGTTTGCGCTGTTATCATCGAAGGGATACAGGGAGTTGCCGGCGTGAAAGAAGTATCGGCAGAATTTTTTCAATTGCTCAGGAAAAAATGTGATGAGACAGGTGCAGTTCTCATACTTGACGAAGTGCAGAGCGGTTGCGGACGCACCGGAAAATATTTTGCGCACCAGCATTCAGGAATAAAAGCGGATATCATTTCTATGGCGAAAGGGATCGGCAATGGATTTCCCATTGGAGGAATTCTTATTGCGCCGCATTTCAAAGCGAAACACGGATTGCTCGGCACAACTTTCGGTGGAAATTACCTTGCTTGTGTTTCTGCGCTTGCTGTGATCGATGTGATAAAAAATGAATCGCTGATGGAGCATGCAAAAAGTGTGAGTGACTATCTCATTGGAAAAATAGCAACTCTTCCTGCAGTGAAAGAAGTGCGTGGCAAAGGATTGATGATCGGAATTGAACTCGAAAATTCCTGCGCTGAAGTGCGAAAAAAATTATTGAACGAACATCGCATCTTCACCGGCTCATCGTCCTGCAAAAAAACTTTACGCCTTCTTCCACCGCTTACACTGACATACGAAGAAGCGGATCAGTTCATTCACGCTTTTGAAAAAATATTAATTCACGAAACAACAATTGCATAACTCATGAAAAATTTTACCTGCGCTTACGATGTGCCCGATGTGCCGGCATTGATCCGGGAAGCGATACAACTTAAAAAAGATCCGTTCGCCTTTTCTTCATTGGGGAAAAACAAAACGATCGGACTTATTTTCATGAATCCGAGTTTGCGCACACGCATGAGCACGCAGAAAGCAGCACAATTACTCGGCATGAATATTCTTTCGGTGAATACAACGACCGAAGGATGGGCGCTCGAAACGAATGACGGCGTGATGAACGGCACAACAGTGGAACACATTGAAGAAGCGGCCGCAGTGATGGGAGAATATTGCGACATCATCGGCGTTCGTTCTTTCCCTTCGCTCTCTGATAAATTGCAGGACACGAATGAAAAAAATCTTTTGCAATGGATGAAATATTCCGGCAAACCGGTGTTGAGTCTCGAATCCGCAACACGTCATCCGTTGCAGAGTCTTGCAGATATGATGACGATTGCGGAAAATAAAAAAAATAAAAAGATGAAGATCGTGCTCACGTGGGCGCCGCACGTGAAGGCGGTCCCGCACGCGGTGGCGAATTCTTTTTGTGAATGGATGAAATTTTCAGAGGAGGAATTCGTCATCACGCATCCGCACGGGCTTGAACTCGACGAAGAATTTTCTTCTGCAGGGAAAATTGAATACGACCAGGAAAAAGCGCTGGAAGATGCTGATCTTGTTTATGTGAAAAGCTGGTGCTCATTTTCCGATTATGGAAAACTTCAGGAAGGAAATAAAGAGTGGATGATCACACCGGAAAAATTAGCACACACGAATGAAGCGAAAGTGATGCATTGCCTTCCTGTCCGGAGAGATGTTGAATTGGCTTCTTCTATTCTGAAAAGTTCAACTTCTCTCCATTTGCAGCAAGCGGCGAATCGTGTTCCCGCAGCGCAAATCGTTCTGAAAAAAATGATCACGTCAATGAACAAAGAAATAAAACATTCTTCCGATGAATTCATCCACGCAATCTGATCTTATCACCATTGTAAAACTCGGCGGAGCGATCATTGACAATGAATCGCAGCTTTCCGTTTTCCTTGAATCGTTCTGCCGCATCGGCGGGAAAAAAATACTTGTGCACGGCGGAGGAAAACTTGCTTCGGCCCTTTGCAAAAAACTCGGTATAGAAACTAAAATGATGAATGGCCGGCGTATCACCGATGCTGAAACGCTCGATGTGGCAACGATGATCTACGGCGGAAGTGTCAATAAAAATATCGTGGCGCAGTTGCAGAAAAATAATTGCAATGCGATCGGTATGTGTGGCGCCGATGGAAATATTATTCGCGCAGAAAAAAGAAATCCTGTTCCCGTTGATTATGGATTCGTGGGCGATCCGGTTGATGACGGAATCAATGTTACGATGCTGGAACAACTGCTCACACTTGGACTCGTACCTGTAATTTCTCCATTGACGCACGACGGAAAAGGAATGTTGCTCAACACGAACGCGGACACGATCGCGGCATGCGTTGCGGGTGCGCTCGCACGTACACATGACGTGCAGTTGGTTTATTGTTTTGAAAAAAACGGCGTGCTGACCGATCTCTCCAATGAGAATTCGGTGATCCGGGAATTGAAAAAAGAAGAGTTGAAAAATTTTGTGGAGCAACAGATCATTCACAATGGAATGCTGCCGAAGATCGACGCTTGTTTTCGCGCGAAAGAAAAAGGCGTTCAACGTGTGGTGATTGGTAATGCTTCACAACTTGAAAAGATTGCTGCAGGAAATAATTGTTGTACCCTTTTAACATGATGAAAGAATTAAAACATACAGCAGTCGAATTGCTCAGCGAACTGATCGCTATTCCGTCTTTTTCAAAAGAAGAGCATGGCACGGCATCGCTGCTGGAAAATTTCTTCGCGAAGAAAAATATTCCTGTTCAGCGCATGAAGAACAACATTATCGTACGGAATAAATTTTTCGATGAAAAAAAACCGACGCTGCTTCTGAATTCTCATCATGACACTGTTCGCCCTTCCGCTTCGTGGACGAAAGATCCTTTCACGCCAATGATTTCAGATGGAAAAATTTACGGGCTCGGAAGTAATGATGCGGGAGGAGCGCTCGTTTCACTGATCGCAACATTCCTGCATTTCTATTCCGAAAATATTCCTTTCAATCTTATTCTCGCCGCAACTGCCGAGGAAGAAATATCGGGAGCGAATGGAATAGAAAGTATTCTTCCTTTACTCGGTGAAATTAATCTTGCCCTTGTCGGTGAACCCACGCAGATGAAACTGGCCATTGCAGAAAAGGGATTGCTCGTTATCGACTGCCTTGCAAAAGGAAAAACGGGGCACGCCGCACGTAACGAAGGAGAGAACGCGATCTACAAAGCAATGAAAGATCTGGAATGGTTTAAAACTTTTTCCTTCCCGGAAATTTCGCCCTTGCTCGGAAAAATTCACATGAATGTAACGATGATCAATTCCGGAACGCAGCACAATGTAATTCCCGGCGAATGTAGTTTCACCGTTGACATCCGCCTGACAGAAACTTATTCTGCCGAAGATATCCTGAAGATCATCCGGAAAAATATTTCTTCTGAAGTTAAACCTCGTTCGCTCCGCCTGCGCGCCTCTTCCATTGAGAAAAATCATCCTTTCGTGATCAACGCCCTGAAAAATAGTTTTGAAACCTTCGGTTCCCCAACTCTTTCCGACATGGCGCTGATGCCGTTCCCGTCGGTAAAAATTGGCCCCGGTGATTCCGCGCGCTCCCATACGGCCGATGAATTTATTTTCATTGAAGAAATTGAAGCCGGAATTGAAAAATATATTCAGCTCCTGGAATCCTATTCCATCCTCAAGTTCAATAATGAACATTCGCATATTCGCACACATTCGTAATTCGCTCCCCTATGAAACTCTGGCAAAAAGAAAAAAAACTAAATTCCATCGCTGAACATTTCACGATCGGTAAAGACCGTGAGTTCGATCTGCAACTCGCCACATTCGATGTGATCGGTTCCCTCGCTCATTCGGAAATGCTGTGCTCGTGCCAACTTATTTCCGAAAAAGAAAAAGAAGAACTTCATCGCGAACTGAAAAACATTCTTGCAACAATCCGTTCCGAAAAGTTTACCATTGATGAAAAATGTGAAGACATTCATTCGCAGATCGAATTCCTGCTTACGGAAAAACTCGGTGACACCGGAAAAAAAATTCACACGGCACGTTCGCGCAACGATCAGTCGCTGCTCGATATAAAATTATTCTGCCGGAATAAGATCATGCATCTTGCTGAAAAAATTGAAAAACTTTTTTCATTGTTGCAAACACTTTCTGAAAAAAATAAAAATATTCTGCTGCCCGGCTATACGCATCTGCAACTTGCCATGCCTTCTTCTTTCGGATTGTGGTTCGGCGCGTTTGCAGAAAGTCTTTGCGATGATCTTGAATTGCTGCTTGCTGCTTACAAGATCACCGATAAAAATCCGCTCGGTTCTGCAGCAGGATTCGGTTCTTCTTTCCCGATTGACCGTGATCTCACTACATCACTTCTCGGTTTTAGTGAAATGAATATAAATTCTGTTTACGCGCAGATGACGCGGGGCAAAACAGAAAAAACAATTTCCATTGCCATTGCATCCGTTGCATCCACACTTTCGAAACTCGCTATGGACTGCACACTTTATATGAGCAGCGGATTCGGATTCATTTCATTTCCCGACGAACTCACAACGGGAAGCAGCATTATGCCGCACAAAAAAAACCCTGATGTGTGGGAACTCATTCGCGGAAAATGTAATCGCCTGCAATCGGTGCCGAATGAATTTTCTTTGCTGCTGAATAATCTTCCTTCGGGCTATCACCGTGAATTGCAATTGACGAAAGAAATATTATTCCCCGCGTTCGAAGAAATTAATTCCTGCATTGATGCGGCGCGGCTGATGCTTGAAAATATAAAAGTGAAAACGGATATTCCCGCTGATGAAAAATATGATCTGCTTTTTACAGTGGACGCCGTGAACGAACTGGTGAAAAAAAATATTCCATTCCGCGAAGCGTACCGCCAGGTAGCGATTGCTGTAGAAACAGGAAATTTCATTCCCGACCGCACACTCCCGTACACGCACGCAGGAAGCATTGGCGATCCCGGCAACGAACGCATCCGGAAAATTTTCATTGGTAAAATGGCGGATTTTAAATTTGAAAAAGCGATTTCTGCAATGAGAAAACTGGCAGATTGAAAGAAGCCGGGCGTTAATTTTATCCCGGAATTCATTGCAAATTAATGCCCGTGTTAATCCGGTTCCTCCGCGAAAAGATAGTTTCTGCAATGAAAAGGTTATAATTTGAGCATAAATTTCTGGTATCCGCACAGCGAATTTCATAACTTTAGTTCCGCAAAATCCACCAGGCATTCATCTTCGCTCAACACCAACCATGAAAACAAAATTTTTACTCGCTGCACTTACTTCCATTTTATTTTTCAGTTTCACTTTCGCGCAGCAAACACTCACTCCTGCGCAATGGGACAACGCGAAAAAAAACGGACAGATAGATGGCAAGGCGGTCATTTCGCTTAGAGCGGCGGACGACACCACCACTTCTCACTATCGCATGGCATCCAATTATCCTCTTCCGCAACCCGCGTCGAATACGTGCGCCTGCTGGCAGCAACGTGATGCAACATGGAATACGGGCGACTTCGACGGAAGCGGCGGAAGTGGCGGCCCCGGAATTTTTCCGGATTACAGAAATGATGACTGGACAACTCCCATTATCAATCTTCCTTTTAACTTTTGCCTTTACGGAACAACGTGGACGCAATGCTACATCAACAACAATGGAAATGTTTCTTTCGGTGCGCCCTACTCTACTTTTACCGCAACCGGATTTCCGAATGCTTCTTTCGTAATGGTTGCTCCGTTCTGGGGCGATGTGGATACGAGAAATCTTTTAAGCGGACTTGTGTATTACAAAATTACACCAACCTATATGGTTGTACAGTGGGACAGCGTTGGTTATTATGGAATGCATGCTGATAAACGGAATACTTTTCAAATGATCATGACCAATGGAACAGATCCAATTGTTCCGGGAGGAAATGTTTCTTTCTGTTACAAAGACATGCAATGGACAACCGGTGATGCTTCGGGTGGCGTGAATGGATTCGGTGGCTCCGATGCAGTTGTCGGTGCAAACAAAGGCGATGGTGTAAATTATATTCAGTTCGGAGAATTCAATCAGCCCGGTTCTACTTACAACGGGCCTGCAAATCCGGGAAGTGGAATTGACTGGCTCGATAACCAGAGTTTTATTTTTGACGCATGCGCAAATAACAACAACGTTCCTCCAACTGCTTCCGGAATCCAGGTTTGTGATACACTTCATCTTTGTGTTGGTGATTCACTTCCACTCAACGTTACATTTTTCTCACCTGAAGTCGGGCAGATCACCGTGATTACGATCGACACAACAGGAACCACAGGTTATAATATTATTTCGAATAGCAGCGGTAATACAGCAACACTTATTTCTTATTTCCTCGGAAGTTCAAGTAATCTCGGCTACCACACCATCACCATTACTGCAACAGATAACGGAACGCCTGCGGGTGTCACGAATATTCCAATTGTTATTGATGTAGGTTTTCCTCCGGTTACAACTATTACTCCCGATACAACAGTTTGCAACGGCCCCGTTCAACTCAACGTAACCGGTGGAGGAACTTATCAATGGACACCAACCACAGGATTGAGTTGCGGTACGTGTTCCAATCCAACTGCAAATCCTGCAGTTACTACCACCTACATTGTAACAGTAACGAACGGCTGTCCTGTTGATGATACGGTAACAGTTTTTGCTCCGCCGGTCATTACCTTGTCGCCCGACACGAGCATGTGTTCCGGAATTTCTTACCAGATGAATGTGAGCGGGGGAACTTCGTACACGTGGGCGCCTGCGGGAACACTGAACAATGCAAACATTGCAAACCCGATTGCGACACCAACTGTAACGACGACTTACACGGTGACTGTTGTCAATGGAAATTTTGCTTCGTGCACGCGCGTGGATAGTGTAACCGTAACTGTAATTCCAACACCGGTTGCAGTGGCGAGCAACGATACTACAATTTGCAATGGAAGTTTTGCATCACTTGTTTCGAGCGGGGGAACAACTTACAGTTGGACACCGGCAGGAACTTTGAGTAATCCGAATATTGCTTCACCATTTGCGACGCCAACTGTTACCACTACGTACACCGTCATTGTGTCGAATGGAACTTGTACTGATACCGAACCGGTGACCGTGAATGTACAAACTCCGAATGCGAATGCGGGACCCGATGCAACAATTTGTATTGGAGAAACCACGCCGTTGAATGCGAGCGGTGGAGTTGCGTACTCGTGGTCGCCCGCGGCAGGATTGAGTTGTACCAATTGTGCGAATCCGGTTGCATCACCAACGGTGACGACAAATTACACGGTGACGATCACCGACGGACTCGGATGTATTGATACCGATGTGATGACGGTGACTGTGAATCCGCAACCAACTGCAGCTTTCCTTGTGAATCCATCTGTAACTTTCATTGACAGTGTTTTCACTTTCACTGATCAGTCCACAGGCGGAGTGAATTCCTGGTCATGGAGTTTCGGTGACGGAAATACTTCAACGCTGCAGGATCCGCAACATTCTTATACTGTAGCGGGAACTTATAATATTTGTCTCGTGACGACGGATAATAGCGGATGTTCGGATACAACCTGCTGGAGTGTGGAAGTAAAACCGCACGACATAGAAGTGCCGAATGTATTCACACCGAATGGCGACAACACGAATGATCTTTTAGTTTTCAAAAATCTCGAATACTTTCCGAACAGTATGTTACAGATCTATAATCGCTGGGGTGAACTCGTTTATGAAAACGGAAATTATCTCAACGACTGGAACGGAAAGAAAAAAGGCAACGGCGGAGAATGTGTTGACGGAACGTATTACTACATACTGAGCGGGCCGAATATTAAAACGCCGCTGACTGGATTTGTACAGTTGATCAGGGGGAAATAAATTTTATTGATTTGAAATGGGAAAGGAGATCGTGAGGTTTCCTTTTTTGTTAGGAAAATTTTTATACTCCTCTTTGATCCTGAATTTTATACCGGGATGATAACAAAAGAAAAGAATGAGTGCTGCACCGAACATGCCTACCCAAGCAGGGAATCAATTTCTATTTTTTCATTCGCTAATTTTCCATAATTTCATTTGCAATTTACAACTAATCGACGTATTCCCTGAAAGTAAACCTGCGATTGATCTTATATCGTGGCAATAAAAATTTAATTCACCAATGCATGAATAATCAGAAAGACAAGAATAAATAATAATGATCCCTTCTTCCAGTTCACCCTCCCCGCTCATCAGCCAATATAATTTTTCCGGCACGAGTACCATTCCGGTAGTAATGGGTTTTACTTCCGACGATCAGCTTTTCGCGAGGACGTTACGGGAAAGATTTGTTCCTCTGAAAAATATCAGCAGCATTACACTGAGAAAATGCCGGATGACGAGCCGACTGGAAACAGATAAATTGCGGCTCGATATAAAAACATTAAATGGTGCTGGTGAAAATAAATTTCAATCGCTGCGATTTGATATCACGGATGAAGAAGCAAAATTATTTTTGCGCGAACTGAAAAAGAAAATTCCATCGACGTGCATCATCGACAACCAGATGCAGGCAAGAGAAATTGATCTTGCAGATATAACGGCGAGGCGGAGTTATCCGTTGCAATCGTGGTGGTTCATGACGAAAGCAGTTCTTGTGGGCCATTCGCGCACCTCGCAGATCTTATTCAACAACATGACGATTCTTATTTTTTTATTGGTCTTCGCCAGCGTATTCGCAGGAAATTTTTTCATCGGGCTTGGTGTCACTGCGCTTTTCGCAACTTATTTATTGCTCACGTATCACAAGATCACCACCGATGAAAATTTCATCCGCATAAAAAAAAACCTGTTGAGAAAATCTTATCGATGGGAAGATGTGGCAAAAATTGACATTCACCGTTACACGATCACGGTCACGCGATATGGTTCTGCAGTTCGCAAATCGCATTTACTCGACTGCACACTTATCGCCACAAACGGAAAGAAAAAGAATTTTCTCATGCGCACGCTCGAGGGAAAACAATTCGTTCGTGAAATGGTGATGCGGAAAAAAACTCCGGCGTTTGTGGAAGATCTATTTATCTGAGAGGAACAATTCCTGAAAAATATCCCGCTGACAAAAATCATCAACGCGGTTGACCGGTGTCATCGCTAATGTTTCAGCTGTGAAATAATTTTGACTCCGTTAAATCACACTGATCAATTCACCTAAAAAAACAAAACTCATGACACTCATTAAACGCACCAATGGTAATCATCCGGCAGTACGCACATTCTTGTCCGATTTTTTTGACACCGACCGGTTCTTCGGCAATTCTCTTTTTCCAACCTTCGAAGCAGAATGGATTCCTGCCGTGAATGTAATTGAAAATGAAAAAGATTTCAGCATCGAAGTAGCCGCACCCGGCTTCAGAAAAAATGATTTCGAAATCGTAGTGGAAAACGGCATTCTCAACATCTCGGCAGAACACAAAGAAGAGACGGAAGAAAAAGAAAAGAATTACACGCGGCGTGAATTCAGTTACAATCAATTCAGCCGTTCTTTTTCGCTTCCGGAAAACAGCAGTGACGAAAACGTAACGGCGAAGTACGACGAAGGTGTATTAAAACTCACCCTCTCGAAAAAAACGATCGAACCGGCGAAGCGGAAAAAAGAAGTCCAGGTTGCGTGAGCGACTGAACTTTGAAGAGAGGAGATCGCGAGGTTTCCTTTCTGCTTACTGCCACTGACTCCTGCTGCTCCTACGCCTGCCCTTGTGGCCCGCCGAAATTCATGGGGAAAACATTCGGTGGTAATTCCACATCGGCGATCACACCATTCGACTGTTCGAACCGCGCAACATTTTCTTTCATGGCTTTCAATAATCTTTTCGCATGTTGCGGCGCAAGAATAATTCTCGACTTCACGCGCGCTTTAGGAACGCCGGGCATCACCTGGATAAAATCAAGAACGAATTCCGAACTGGAATGTGTGATGACGGCGAAGTTGGAATAAATTCCTGAAGCGATTTCCTCGTTGAGTTCGATATTGAGTTGCTGTTGGTTCTGTGCTTCTTCTTTCATGATATTTTTTTATTGATTGTTTCTTTTGTCGAGCAGCCATTTCTCTGCAGAACCAGCATCGGTGAAAAACCGGATGCGATACGAAGGTTTATTAAATTGCAAAAAGAAATTGGCGAGCAATCGCTGGGAGAGTGAATAAATGGTAACGGCAACTTTCTCCACTTGCAATAATTTCTGATTGGAAGCGAGTAGGATCCGTGCATCGTGATCTGCAGAAGTGAATTTTCCATTCATCACCAGGATCTTCTTCGGCTTGCCACCGGTAATTTTTGTAAGCGCTCCATTCATTAATTCTGCTTTTCCGGAATCGATCCTGAGATCATCTGTCAACCGAAGCACGATCACGTCATCGCTGCGTTTTTCATACACCGCAAATCCAAGATCGACTTTATTACAGGGCTCCGATAAATTTGTTTTCACAGTAAGCAAGATAATAAATAAGGTGCAGTTGCAAATTGTTTTTGATCGGTAAAAAAAGAAGCTGCCCGTAAATGGACAGCTTCTGAATTTCAATCAAAGAATATTTACACTTCTTCTTCCATCGCCTCTTTCTTCGCCTGGAGAAGACGTTCGTATTCATCTTTCGAACCGACCACAAGTTTCTCGTACGTGCGGTGGCCTGTTCCTGCAGGAATAAGGTGGCCGACAATAACATTTTCCTTGAGTCCGTTGAGTGTATCCACTTTTCCGTTGACCGCAGCTTCGTTGAGCACTTTCGTTGTTTCCTGGAAAGATGCAGCAGAAACCCAGCTGTTCGTTTGAAGCGATGCGCGTGTAATTCCCTGGAGGATTTGCGAAGATGTTGCAGGAACCGCATCGCGGAATTCAACCTGCTTCATGTCTTTGCGTTTCAACATGGAATTTTCATCGCGGAGTTTTCTTGCAGAAACAATTTGTCCTGCTTTCATCGATGCAGAATCGCCGATCTCAACAACAACTTTTTTACTGAAGAGACGATCGTTCTCTTCCATGAAATCCGCTTTGTTCGCGATCTGTGTTTCGAGGAACATGGTATCGCCCGGATCAACGATCTCTACTTTTCTCATCATCTGGCGAACGATCACTTCGAAATGTTTGTCATTGATCTTCACACCCTGCAAGCGATAAACTTCCTGCACTTCATTCACAAGATATTCCTGAACCGCAGTCGGCCCTTTGATCGCGAGAATATCTCCGGGAGAAATGGATCCGTCAGACAATGCTTCACCTGCGCGGATGAAATCGTTTTCCTGCACGAGAATATGTTTCGAAAGCGGAACGAGATAAGTTTTGCGTTCGCCTGTGCGCGATTCAACGATCACTTCACGGTTACCACGTTTTATTTTTCCGAAAGAAACAATTCCGTCGATCTCGGAAACAACTGCCGGATTCGAAGGATTACGTGCCTCGAATAATTCTGTAACACGTGGAAGGCCGCCGGTAATGTCACCTGATTTTCCGAGTGCGCGTGGAATTTTTACAAGGATCTGTCCGGCTTCGATTTTATTTTTGTCTTCAACAATGACGTGAGAAGAAACCGGGATGTTGTACGTTTTCAGAATATCCGTACCGCTGATGATGCGGATGGAAGGATTTTTTGTTTTGTCTTTTGATTCGATGATCACTTTCTCAGTGAAACCTGTTTGTTCATCGGCTTCTTCGCGGAAAGTAATTCCTTCTTCGATGTGATCGAATTCTATCTTACCACCGAATTCAGAAACGATAACAGCGTTGTAAGGATCCCAATCGCAAATCGTAGAACCTTTTTTCACCGTCTCTCCGTTCTTCACATAGAGTTGAGAACCGTAAGGAATATTTCCTGTAGTAAGAACGATCTTCGTGTTGAGGTCGATGATGCGCATTTCTGCAGAACGGCCGATCACCACGTCCACATTTCCATTATCAGTTTTTCTTTTTACAGTACGCAATTCATCAATTTCGATGATGCCATCGTATTTAGCTTCGAGTTTTGAAGCAGCAGCGGCGCCACCTGCAACACCACCAACGTGGAATGTACGGAGTGTGAGCTGTGTTCCCGGCTCACCGATAGATTGTGCAGCGATAACGCCAACGGCTTCTCCCTGCTGCACCATTCTTCCTGAAGCGAGATTTCTTCCGTAACATTTTGCGCACACACCTTGTTTCGATTCGCAGGTGAGTACGGAACGGATCTCGAGAGATTCGATCGCAGTGTTGTCAATGCGCACAGCATAATTTTCCGTGATCTCATTTCCTGATTCAATGATGAGATCTCCTGTTTGTGGATCGAAAACATCATGAACAGTTGTGCGGCCAAGAATACGATCGTGAAGCGGTTCAACAATCTCGTCATTCTTTTTCAACGGAGTTGCAATAAGACCGCGAAGTGTTCCGCAATCTTCTTCAGTGATGATCACATCCTGTGCAACGTCAACTAGACGACGGGTGAGGTAACCGGCATCGGCAGTTTTAAGAGCGGTATCGGCAAGACCTTTACGCGCACCGTGCGTGGAAATAAAATATTCAAGAATGGAAAGGCCTTCTTTGAAATTCGAGATGACAGGATTTTCGATGATCTCTCCTCCTGCTGCACCAGCTTTCGAAGGTTTCGCCATCAATCCGCGCATTCCACCAAGCTGTTTGATCTGTTCTTTCGATCCGCGTGCGCCTGAATCCAGCATCATGTAAACAGGATTGAATCCCTGACGATCGGATGACAACTGATCGAGGACACGTTTAGTAATTCTGTTATTTGTATGTGTCCAGATGTCGATCGTTTGATTGTAACGTTCGTTATTCGTGATGAAGCCCATGTTGTAATTGTTCCTCACCTCTTCCACCTGGTCATTTGCTTCAGCGATCATTTTATCTTTTTCCTGCGGAATGATAATATCTCCGAGGTTGAAAGACAATCCGCCTTTGAACGCCATGCGGAATCCGAGTTCTTTAATATCGTCGAGGAATTTCGAGGTCTTCGCCATTCCTGTTTCTTTCAACACGGTTCCGATAATATCGCGCAATGATTTTTTCGTGAGCAGTTCATTGATGTAACCAACTTCAGCAGGAACTACCTGGTTGAAAAGAATTCTTCCCAATGTAGTTTCGATCACGCCGGGTTTGATCACGCCATTATCATTCATATTATTCACACGCACTTTCACAAATGCATTGAGGTGAACTCGGCCTTCGTTGTAAGCAATGATCGCTTCTTCCGAATTATAGAATTTCAATCCTTCGCCTTTCACTTTTACTTTATCATCTGTCTTCATGCCTTTGGTCATGTAGTAAAGACCAAGCACCATGTCCTGTGAAGGAACTGCGATAGGCGCACCGTTGGCAGGATTCAGAATGTTGTGTGCAGCGAGCATGAGTATCTGCGCTTCGAGAATGGCAGCATTTCCAAGCGGAACGTGCACGGCCATCTGGTCACCGTCGAAGTCGGCGTTGAACGCAGTACACACGAGTGGGTGAAGCTGAATAGCTTTTCCTTCGATGAGTTTTGGCTGGAACGCCTGGATACCGAGGCGGTGAAGAGTAGGAGCACGATTGAGCAGAACAGGATGTCCTTTCAGAACATTCTCAAGAATATCCCACACCACTGCATCTTTACGATCAACAATTTTCTTTGCCGATTTCACGGTCTTCACAATTCCTCTTTCAATAAGTTTGCGAATGATAAATGGCTTGAATAATTCTGCAGCCATATCTTTCGGCAAACCGCATTCGTGCAATTTCAATTCAGGTCCAACGACAATTACTGAACGTGCAGAATAGTCGACACGTTTTCCGAGAAGGTTCTGGCGGAAACGTCCTTGTTTTCCTTTGAGTGAATCAGAAAGAGATTTGAGCGCACGATTCGATTCTGTTTTAACCGCATTTGATTTGCGTGAATTATCGAAGAGTGAATCGACAGCTTCCTGCAACATACGTTTCTCATTTCGCAAAATCACATCAGGAGCTTTGATCTCGATGAGACGCTTCAAACGATTATTGCGGATGATAACGCGGCGATAAAGATCATTGAGGTCAGAAGTTGCAAAACGGCCACCATCAAGCGGAACAAGCGGACGCAATTCAGGCGGAATGACCGGAACAACTTTGATGATCATCCATTCCGGATTGTTCTGCACATTTTTATTTGCCTGGCGGAAAGCTTCCACAACCTGAAGACGTTTCAACGCTTCATTTTTTCTTTGTTGTGAAGTTTCGTTATTCGCTTTGTGACGGAGTTCATAAGAAAGTTCATCGAGCTTTATGCGTTGCAGAAGATCATACAATGCTTCTGCTCCCATTTTCGCAATGAACTTATTCGGATCATGATCATCGAGATAAAGATTTTCTTTCGGAAGTGTTTCAAGAATTTCAAGATACTGTTCTTCAGTGAGAAAATCCATATAGTTGATCCCGTCGGCACCTTTGATCCCGGCATTGATCACTACATAACGTTCGTAGTAAATGATCATGTCGAGTTTCTTCGTTGGCAAACCAAGAAGATAACCGATCTTATTCGGAAGAGAACGGAAATACCAGATGTGCGCAACAGGAACAGTAAGATTGATGTGTCCCATTCTTTCGCGGCGAACTTTTTTCTCCGTTACTTCCACACCGCACCGGTCGCAAACAATCCCTTTGTAGCGGATACGTTTGTATTTACCGCAGTGGCATTCCCAATCTTTAACAGGACCAAAAATCCTTTCGCAGAACAAACCATCGCGTTCAGGTTTGTACGTGCGATAATTAATGGTCTCCGGTTTCAAAACTTCTCCGCTCGAACGTTCGAGAATCGACTCTGGTGAGGCGAGACTGATCGTGATGGTAGAGAAGTTGCTTTTTATTTTTACTTCTTTTCGGAAAGACATATTGCGAGTTATTACGTTCGTTTAATAATGAAAAACTCTTTTTCAGTCAAGACTGACATTCAATGCAAGGCCACGGAGTTCGTGCAGCAACACGTTGAACGATTCCGGAATTCCCGGAGTAGGCATGTTATCGCCTTTCACGATCGCTTCGTATGCTTTTGCACGGCCAACTACGTCGTCTGATTTTATTGTGAGGATTTCCTGCAGGATGTTCGCAGCACCGAATGCTTCGAGCGCCCACACTTCCATCTCACCGAAACGCTGTCCACCGAATTGCGCTTTACCACCGAGCGGTTGCTGGGTGATAAGCGAATAAGGTCCGATGGAACGCGCGTGCATTTTATCGTCAACCATGTGTCCGAGTTTCAACATGTAAATGATACCAACTGTTGCAGGCTGATCGAAACGTTCTCCCGTTCCTCCATCAGTGAGGAAAGTACGTCCGTAACGCGGCAAACTTGCCTGGTCAGTATATCCGTTGATCTCATCAATAGTTGCTCCGTCGAAAATCGGTGTCGAGAATTTCATTCCGAGTTTTTGTCCGGCCCACGCAAGAACAGTTTCATAGATCTGTCCGAGGTTCATCCGTGAAGGAACGCCAAGCGGATTGAGCACAATATCAACCGGTGTTCCGTCATCGAGGAAAGGCATGTCTTCATCGCGCACGATACGCGCAACGATTCCTTTGTTTCCGTGGCGGCCGGCCATTTTATCACCGACTTTCAGTTTACGTTTTTTCGCGATGTAAACTTTTGCAAGCTGAACGATTCCCGCTGGTAATTCATCACCCACCTGGAGTGCAAATTTTTTGCGTTTGTAAATTCCGCCGAGATCATTGAACTTGATATTGAAATTATGAAGAATGGTTTTCACCATTTCATTCGCATCATGATCGTTGGTCCACTTGGAAGAATTCACATTATTGAAATCGATCTTCTCGAGAACTTTTCCGGTGAACTTTATTCCTTTCTCGACAACCTCTTCTTTCAGGTTACTGAAAACTCCGGCGCAGGTTTTTCCGCTGAGCACTGAAGTAAGTTTTTCAATAAGTGTTTCTCGGAGAGCAGAAGCTTCCACAGCTTCTTCCTTGTCGATCTTTTCAACGAGCGATTTCTCGTCGGCTTTTGCTTTTTTGTCTTTGATAGCACGGGAGAAAAGTTTTTTATCAATGATCACTCCGCGGATAGAAGGCGGAACTTTCAATGATGCATCTTTCACATCGCCGGCTTTATCGCCGAAGATCGCACGAAGAAGTTTTTCTTCCGGCGAAGGATCAGTTTCACCTTTTGGTGTGATTTTACCAATGAGAATATCTCCTTCTTTCACTTCAGCACCCACACGGATCAACCCGTTCTCGTCGAGATCTTTTGTCGCTTCTTCAGAAACGTTCGGGATATCTGCTGTGAGTTCTTCAAGTCCGCGTTTTGTATCGCGCACTTCCATCACGTATTCATCAATGTGAATGGAAGTGAAAATATCATCGCGCACAACTTTTTCATTGATGACAATAGCATCCTCGAAGTTGTAACCTTTCCACGGCATGAATGCCACTTTGAGATTTCTTCCGAGTGCGATCTCACCTTCTTTAGTTGCGTATCCTTCGCAGAGAATATGTCCGCGTTTCACCTTGTCACCTTTCTTCACCATCGGTCTGATGTTGATGCAGGTGCTCTGGTTGGTCTTGCGGAATTTGGTGAGCTTATAAGTTTTTACATCATCGTCAAAACTCAGCAGGCGATCTTTATCATTCCGGTTATAACGAATAGTGATCTCTGTTGAGTCTACGTATTCTACAATTCCATCTCCTTCTGCCTGCCAGAGTACGCGCGAGTCGCGGGCAATGAGTCCTTCGAGACCTGTACCAACGATCGGTGCTTCGGGGCGGAGAAGTGGAACGGCCTGGCGTTGCATGTTTGATCCCATCAACGCACGGTTCGCATCATCATGTTCGAGGAACGGAATGAGAGAAGCTGCAATGGATGCGATCTGGTTCGGAGCAACGTCCATCAATGCGATCTGTTCAGGATCGACAACAGGATAATCTGATTCGTAACGTGCCTTGATACGTTTCTCGCGGAAATTTCCTTTGTCATCAATGTCTGCATTCGCTTGTGCAATGATGCGCTGATCTTCTTCTTCTGCGGTGAGATAAACTACGTGCTTATTCACATCTACTTTTCCATTCGTAACAGTACGATAAGGAGTTTCAATGAAACCGAGTTTATTGATCTTCGCGTAAACACAAAGTGAAGAGATCAAACCGATGTTCGGTCCTTCAGGAGTTTCTATTGTGCAGAGACGTCCGTAGTGTGTGTAGTGAACGTCGCGCACTTCGAATCCTGCACGCTCACGTGAAAGACCTCCGGGTCCGAGAGCAGAGAGACGACGCTTGTGCGTGATCTCGGCGAGCGGATTCGTCTGATCCATAAACTGTGAAAGCTGGTTCGTTCCGAAAAATGAATTGATAACGGAAGAAAGTGTTTTCGCATTAATGAGATCTGTTGGTGTGAACACTTCGTTGTCGCGAACATTCATTCGCTCGCGAATGGTACGCGCCATACGTGCGAGGCCAACTCCGAATTGCGAATACAATTGTTCACCTACAGTGCGCACACGACGATTGGAAAGATGGTCAATGTCATCTATATCTGCTTTCGAGTTAATGAGCTCAATGAGATATTTGATGATCTGGATGATATCATCTTTTGTGAGGACGCGGGTTTCTTCTGAAGTATTCTGTTTGAGTTTTTTATTCAGGCGGTAACGGCCCACTTCGCCGAGATCATAACGTTTATCGGAGAAGAAGAGTTTGTCAATGATACCGCGTGCAGTATCTTCATCAGGTGGTTCCGCATTACGGAGCTGACGATAAATATGTTCAACCGCTTCTTTTTCCGAATTGGAAGTATCTTTCTGAAGCGTGTTGTAAATAATGGAATAATCAAGATTAGCAGAATCGACTTTGTGAAGGATGATTGATTTCACATTCGCATCCACAATAAGATCGATATGAGAATTCTCAAGAATTGTTTCGCGGTCAATGATCACTTCATTACGTTCGATAGAAACCACTTCGCCGGTATCTTCATCCACAAAATCTTCAACCCATGTTTTAAGAACACGTGCAGCAAGTTTACGTCCAACCACTGCTTTGAGTGCAGCTTTGCTCACTTTCACTTCATCAGCAAGTCCAAAAAGTTCGAGGATCTGTTTATCTGATTCCCATCCGATAGCGCGAAGAAGGGTGGTAACCGGTAATTTTTTCTTCCGGTCGATGTAGGCATACATCACATTATTAATATCCGTTGCGAATTCGATCCAGGATCCTTTAAACGGAATGACGCGTGCAGAATAAAGTTTTGTTCCGTTAGCGTGACGGCTCTGACCGAAGAAAACTCCGGGCGAGCGATGCAACTGTGAAACGATCACACGTTCCGCTCCATTGATAACGAAAGTTGCGCGAGGAGTCATGTACGGAATAGTTCCGAGATAAACATCCTGGACGATGGTTTCGAAATCTTCGTGTTCCGGATCTGTGCAATACAATTTCAGTTTCGCTTTGAGCGGAACACTGTGAGTGAGACCGCGCTCGATGCACTCATCGATGGAGTAACGTGGCGGGTCAATAAAATAATCGAGGAATTCGAGAACGAAATTATTCCGGGCATCACTGATCGGGAAGTTCTCCGAGAAAACTTTGAAGAGCCCTTCGTTCTGACGATTTTCGCTGGTAGTTTCCAACTGAAAAAAGTCCTGGAATGATTTTAATTGGATCTCCAGAAAATCCGGATAATCAATTTGCGCTTTGCTTTTTGCGAAATTGATGCGTTGCTGTTTTTTAGTCGTTTCCAAGGCCATTAGGAATTAATAAGAGTGAAACAAAAGCTCGTAAGCAACAAAGAGGTTCAGACCTGTATCCCGAGTACTCGGGACAACCAGATCTAAACCGTAATGCGGTGATGAAGTTGATTACTTAATTTCAACTTCAGCTCCCGCTTCTTCGAGTGACTTTTTCAAAGCTTCAGCATCTTCTTTGCTGATAGCTTCTTTAAGAGTTTTTGGGGCTCCGTCTACGAGATCTTTTGCTTCTTTAAGTCCAAGTCCAGTCGCGTCTTTTACGACTTTAACAACCTGAAGTTTTTGTCCGCCGGCAACTTTGAGAATTACGTCAAAAGTCGTTTTCTCAGCAGCAGCAGCAGCACCGCTACCACTGGCAACTACAACTGCAGCAGCTGCAGGTTCGATTCCATATTCGTCTTTCAATACTTTTGCAAGTTCACTTACCTCTTTAACGGTAAGGTTAACTAACGCTTCTGCGATTGCTTTTACGTCTGCCATTTTATTTATTTGGTTTTGTGATAATTAATTTGAGTGAATAGTTTCCTTTCATTATGATCTTTATTGAGAGTGGGAATAAAACCGAAGTTATTATTCTGCATTTGCAGAGGATGTTTCACTATCTCCAGGGAATTTGCGACTGTCGTTCGTAAGACCACCGATCACATTTCTCATTGGAGATTGTAACAATCCGATGATATCGCCGATCAATTCGTTCTTCGATTTAATCGCTGCGAGGGTATCCAATTGCTCGTCGCCGATATAAATGCTTTGTTCAACGAATGCACCTTTCAAGACCGGTTTAGAATTGGATTTACGAAACTCTTTGATCAGTTTCGCTGGGGCTGCGGCTGAATCACACAACATGATTGAAGTAGAACCTTTAAGCGCAACATACAGAGGCTTGAATTCTGCATCGTTCGCTCTTTCCATTGCTTTTTGCAACAAGGTGTTCTTTACCACGATCAGTTTAATCTGCTTATCAAAACACTGTCTCCTCAGTGAGCTGGTCTTTTCAGATGGCAACTCAGAAGTATCGGCGAGGTAGAAATTCTTGCTGGCTGCAAGTTTAGCAGCGAGCTCTGTGATGATCTGTGTTTTATTTTCTTTGTTCATTGTGACGGCTTTTTCAGCTTTTGCTGGAGTGTGAATTAACCCAGTGTTTTTGTTTCGATCTGAACACTCGGGCTCATCGTACTCGAGAGATAAACACTTCTCATGTACGCACCTTTTGCAGAAGCGGGTTTCATCTTGAGAATAGATTGAAGAATTTCGTTGGCATTATCAGCGATCTTTTCGGCTTCAAATGAAACTTTGCCAACAGAAACAGCTATGATCCCTGCTTTGTCGACTTTGAAATCAATTTTTCCACCTTTTGATTCTTTCACTGCTTTACCAACTTCCATAGTGACAGTTCCTGTTTTAGGATTCGGCATGAGCCCGCGTGGACCGAGAACTTTTCCGAGTGCTCCAACTTTCCCCATCATGGAAGGAGTGGTAATAATGACGTCCACATCGGTCCATCCTTCTTTGATCTTCTGAATAAATTCATCCGATCCGACAAAATCAGCACCGGCAGCTTTTGCTTCAGCTTCTTTGTCGGGAGTGCAGATCACAAGTATGCGGACAGTTTTACCGGTTCCGTGAGGAAGAGTCACTGTTCCGCGAACCATTTGATTCGCTTTTTTCGGATCAACACCCAAGCGGATTGAAAGATCAACAGAAGCATCGAACTTCGTTGTGGTGATTTCCTTCACAATTTTAGCAGCGTCATTCAGTCCGTATGCTTTATTCACATCATACTTACTCATCACTGCTTTTCTTTTTTTTGTGAGATTGGCCATTGTATTTTTTTTTCGACGTTCAAACGTTCATCCTGCTTTCGCTTGACAAACTCCGTCTGTTTCAATTATTTTTTGAGCGGATTCTTACCCGTAACATTTATGCCGAGAGAACGGGCCGAGCCTGCCACCATACTCATTGCTGATTCGATGGTAAAACAATTCAGGTCGGGCATTTTCGATTCGGCGATAGTTTTTACCTGGTCCCAGGAGACAGAGCCAACTTTTTTACGGTTGGATTCGCCGGAACCGGACTGGACTTTAGCTGCATCTTTCAATTGCACTGCGACCGGTGGCTGTTTGATAATGAATTCAAATGATTTGTCATTATAAACAGTGATTATCACGGGCAATACTTTGCCTGCTTTGTCCTGTGTACGGGCGTTGAACTGCTTGCAAAACTCCATGATGTTCACTCCTTTCGCACCCAATGCAGGTCCGATAGGAGGAGAAGGATTGGCAGCGCCACCCTTGATCTGAAGTTTAATAAGAGCACTTACTTCTTTCGCCATTTTTCAGGTTTTACTGGTTTGTTTTTCTGTTATATGTTGGAAGCGCGTAACAGCAAATCTTTATACAGGTTACTCTTTTTCAACCTGCATGTAATTCAACTCGAGCGGTGTTTTTCTTCCGAAAATTTTCACCATCACCTTGAGTTTCTTTTTCTCTTCGTTGATCTCTTCGATCACGCCGGAGAAAGTATTAAATGGTCCATCAATCACTTTCACTTGTTCTCCAATGGTGAATTGGTTGAGCATCGTCTCTTCTGCATCAGCAAGCTCGTCCACTTTTCCGAGTATCCTATTGATCTCTGAAGAACGCAAAGGAACCGGATCGCCTGTTTTTGATCCGAGAAATCCGATAACCCCGGTGATATTTTTCAACATGTGCGGAATTTCTCCCACCAAAGAACCTTCAAGCATCAGGTAGCCGGGGAAAATATTCCTTTCCTTCGAAACTTTTTTCCCATTCCGGATCTGGATGACTTTCTCCATTGGAATAAGAACCTGGCTTACGAATTCCTGCATTCCGAGACGCGAAATTTCAGAATCGATGTATTGCTTTATCTTTTTCTCCTTTCCATTGACCACGCGCAATACGTACCATTTCTTGACAGCGGTTTCTTTATGTTTGATTTCAGCCATTGCTGATTTGATTTTATTTTAGTTGAAAACAGATTATCAAAAGATCGTGTAGAGTTTTTCCATTCCCTTGTTGAATGAAAAATCCATCACAAAAACAACGATCGCAAAGATCAGGGTGGCTATCATTACCACAATCGCACTTTCCTGAAGTTCAGACCAGGTTGGCCAGGTAACTTTTGTGAGGAGTTCATCACTCACTTCTTTGAAATATGTTCTGATCTTATTCATATTAATTGTTTTGCACAGGCACCAGGATTCGAACCTAGATCAACGGTTTTGGAGACCGCTATTCTACCATTGAACTATGCCTGTGTGCACTGTTATGATCTTCCGCAAAAGCGGATTATTTTTGGCAGCGAAAGGTGTCCTCCTTTTTATCGGCGAACACCTTTTGATACTGCTTTTTTCTCAATGCTTATTTAGTGATCTCTATCACCTGTCCGGCACCAACGGTACGTCCTCCTTCGCGGATAGCGAAACGAAGACCTTTGTCCATTGCGATCGGAACAATAAGTTTTACTGTGATAGTTACGTTATCACCGGGCATAACCATTTCGCGTCCTGCAGGCAGTTCAATCTCTCCTGTTACGTCAGTTGTACGGAAATAAAACTGCGGACGATATTTGTTATGGAACGGAGTGTGGCGTCCGCCTTCTTCTTTTTTCAAAACATAAACTTCTGCCTTGAAATCAGTGTGAGGAGTGATCGATCCTGGTTTAGCAATTACCATTCCGCGGCGAATATCTTTTTTGTCAATACCACGAAGAAGCAATCCAACGTTATCACCAGCCTCACCTGTATCGAGAAGTTTTCTGAACATCTCAACTCCGGTAACTGTTGATTTGAGTTTTGCTTCCTGCATGCCGATGATCTCTACCTCTTCGCCAACGTTGATAACACCTGTTTCAATTCTTCCTGTTGCAACAGTACCACGACCTGTGATCGAGAATACATCCTCAACCGACATAAGGAAAGGTTTATCCTTATCACGTGCAGGAGTAGGAATGTAGCTGTCAACCGCATCCATAAGTTCCATTATCTTTTCCACCCATTTCGGCTCTTTATTTAGTCCGCCGAGTGCAGATCCACGAATGATCGGAGTTTTTGCACCATCGAATTTGTAGAAGGTGAGAAGATCCCTGATCTCCATCTCAACGAGGTCGAGAAGTTCCGGGTCATCTACCATATCCACTTTATTCATGAACACTACGATCTGCGGAACACCAACCTGGCGCGCAAGAAGGATATGCTCACGGGTTTGTGGCATTGGACCATCTGTTGCTGCAACCACGAGAATTGCTCCGTCCATTTGAGCAGCACCTGTTACCATGTTCTTTACATAGTCAGCGTGACCCGGACAATCTACGTGAGCGTAGTGACGATTCATAGTCTGGTATTCTACGTGGGAAGTATTGATAGTGATTCCGCGCTCTTTTTCTTCCGGAGCATTATCGATTGACGAGAAGTCACGGACTTCAGCGAGACCTTTTTCGGCAAGAACAGTGGTGATTGCCGCTGTAAGTGTTGTCTTGCCATGATCCACGTGACCGATGGTACCAACGTTTACGTGTGGTTTGGAACGGTCAAATTTCTCTTTTGCCATAGCTATGTTTTTGTTTGGTGTTAATTAGTGTTTGTTGTTTCGAAACTTATTACTCTTTATTTTTTTTTGATCCTGAATTAATTTTCATCGCAGTTGAGCGACTCATTTTGGCTTTTTGAGCCGATGGAGGGAATTGAACCCTCGACCTCTTCCTTACCAAGGAAGTGCTCTACCACTGAGCTACAGCGGCCGGATGCAGGAGATTCTGAGAGCTGACCACTGTGAAAACGCACTCACTTTGCAATGCAATTTCCATTATAGAGTTAGCAGTATTGTCAACTCCTGTTCTGGAGCGGAAGACCGGGCTCGAACCGGCCACCTATAGCTTGGAAGGCTATCGCTCTACCAAATGAGCTACTTCCGCTAAACTTTCTTTCAAGCTGGATCACTCATTCGATCTCCAAAAATTCTTGTGGGGAGAACAGGATTCGAACCTGTGAAGACTAGGTCAACAGATTTACAGTCTGTCCTCGTTGGCCACTTGAGTATCTCCCCAAAATTTCATACCGGGAATACATCCAACCACACAGGTGAATGGAGCCGGCGAAGGGATTCGAACCTCCGACCTGCTGATTACAAATCAGCTGCTCTACCAGCTGAGCTACACCGGCTAAAGAATGTTTGGTGCGACAAAGTTAATCTGTTGATCACTGCTCGCCCATCTCCTGATTTCAAAGAACTTAGGGGCTATATTTTATTGTGCCCCTTTGAAAAGGACTGCAAATGTAAGAAAGTTTATTCACCCGACAAATCCTGACGATTTTTTTTGAGTGTTTTTTGGCTCACGTTCAACACCCATGAAAATGACAAAAAAAACCGGCCATAAGGCCGGTTCGTTGAAGGACTTCTTCTCAATACGCTTTTTGCTTTTCCTTATAACGCTTCACTTGTTTCGACAATGCGGCAATTCCGGAATCTACCGCTTCTTCGAACGTTTTACATTGACGCTTAACATAAAGATCATTTCCAGGAACGCTCAACCTGATCTCGGCTATTTTGTTGGCACTCTCACCGGAACGATCCAAGCGAAGAAAAACCTCGGAGCTGATGATCCGGTCATAGTAATGATTGAGTTTGCCGATCTTCTCTTCGATGAAATCAAGAAGCTTCTTGTCGGCTGTGAAATGGATGGATTGAATCTGGATATCCATAAAATTTGTTTTTAAAATGTTTCTATTCAGTTAAGATCTCGGATGGGCTTTGTGATATACTGTTTTAAGTTTCTCGACCGTATTGTGTGTATAAACCTGTGTTGCGCTCAAATTCGCATGTCCCAATAATTCTTTTATCGCATTCAAATCAGCGCCTTTATTCAGCATGTGCGTGGCAAAGGTGTGACGCAAAACATGCGGGCTTTTTTTATCGATCGTAGTTACCAGACTAAGATAATATTTCACCTTCCTATAAACAAATTTCCGGTTCAGTTTTGTTCCGTCTTTTTTTTGGAACAAAAATCAACAGGTTTTGAACTGTTTTCGGCAATCTGGTTCTTTTTCATCTGCCTGAACTCCGAAATGCAATTCACCAGTTCATTATTAAGTGGAATTATCCGCTCTTTATTTCTTTTACCAAGAACTTTTATGGTTCTTTTTTCCATATCCACATTCTTTTCTTCCAGTTCTATCAGTTCTGCCAGCCGGATTCCTGTTCCATAGAACATTTCAATGAGCAGTTTTACCAATGACGATTCAAATTCATCCCCCGGTATTTCCGTTTTGTTTCCATCCAGCAATGAATTCATCCTGCTTTCTTCCACGAAAACCGGTAATTTTTTTCCTGATTTTGGCGCTACAACCCTCAACATCGGATTGATCTTCACTTCACCGGCCCGTAGTAAAAATCTGAAATACGTTCTTAAACACGTGATCTTACGATTCACTGAACGTGGACTTGTTCCGTGATCAAGCTGCGATGCAATAAAAGACCTGATCACCTGGTAACCGGCTCCGGCAGGAAGAATTCCTTCATAATTCTCATTCAGAAAATTCAGGAATTGATTAAGATCAGTTTGATAAGAAATGATAGTGTGCCCAGAAAAACGGCGCTGGTAACGGAGAAAATCAATGAAATTTTTGAAAGGAGATTCGTTCACAAAAGTTCAGAAAAAAGAAATACACATTATTGTACGTTTTCTTCCTGCGGAAGTTCTTACAACAATGTGTATTTATTGATAAAAAAAGCGAACTGGCTGCGAAATTATTTCAGATCTCGGTGTTGATCTGCAACTGCTGCTTGTAAATAGCCTTCAGCTTCGTCTCGCGCTTGCGAACCGACGGTTTGGTGAATTTCTGACGGTCGCGGAGTTCACGCACTGTTCCTGTTTTTTCAAACTTCTTCTTGAACTTCTTGAGCGCTTTTTCCAGCGATTCGCCTTCTTTTACTGCTACTACGATCATTTCGTTGAGTTGTAGATTATTTTTTATAAGGGCTGCAAATGTAGAAAAGTCTTTGATACCAAACAAATATTGATTTTAGATGATTATAAGGCCCCATTTAGAGCCGATCAACCTTTTTGCCTTTGTTTCTTTTTTATGGATAACAGCTCCAACTATAAAATCTATTGAACCGACAACAATCGACAATGCACCAAGCGCTGACCGTCCAAAATCGTGACTATTAAATAGGATCAAAACAATTCCAGATCCAACCATAAGTCCGCCTGCTATCATTATGCGCTTTCCAACTTTGCGTGGATTGTGGCGTTGAAAATAAATCCTATTTACACTTTCTGTTTTCACGGTGTCATTTCCGACAACGAAATAATTGTTTTTTATATCACTAATAATTCCGGTTTTTCTTTTTTCACTAATCAAATCTATAGTCACATAATCACCAATTTTGATTGTATCGCATTCCTTTTCGTTGCGATTTGAATAAACAACAATAGTATGCTCCTGCGAAAAAACATTTCCACAAAAAATAAGCAGTAAAAAAATGAAAATGAGTTTCTTCATTAACATAAATATACATTTTTCAGAATATCTCAAGTAAAATTCATTTCAGCGTTCACCGTACATTTGTTGCCTCAGAATTCAGCCACAGATTTTCGCAAATTAAAAATTGAAAAAAAAAATATTTATCCTCGGCCCAGCGTGGCCCCTGCGCGGAGGACTTGCAACTTTTGATGAACTGCTCTGCAGATCGCTGAATTCTTCGGGTAATGATGCAAGAATAATTTCCTATTCGCTGCAATATCCTTCCTTTCTTTTTCCGGGAACAACGCAATACGATGAAAGCGGAAGAGCACCCGAAGGAATAAAAATTGAAACAAAAATAAATTCCGTCAATCCGTTCAACTGGATCGCTGTTGGCAATTATATCAAAAAAGAAAAACCTGATTTCCTTCTCATCCGCTACTGGCTTCCGTTCATGGGCCCTGCACTCGGTACTATTCTCCGTCGCGCGAAAAAAAATCGCAACACAAAAATTATTGCCATCGTCGATAATGCAATTCCGCATGAAAAAAGGTTTGGCGATAAAATGTTTTCAAATTATTTTCTGAAAAAATGTGACGGCTATCTTACCATGTCGCATAAAGTGCTGGACGATCTCAAACAATTCACCAATTCCGATAAAAAACTTTTTACCGAACATCCGCTCTACACTTCATTCGGAGACGCCGTGGAAAAATCCGCAGCAAGAAAACATTTAGGGCTGAATGAAAATGAAAAATATCTTTTGTTCTTTGGTTTCATCCGCCGGTACAAAGGGCTTGATCTTCTTCTCGAATCCATCGCGGATGAGCGCGTGCGCAAAATGAATCTCAAACTCATTGTTGCCGGAGAATTCTATGAAGACCGGAAATATTACAGCGACATCATAGAAAAACTCGATCTGAAAAATTCCGTCATCCTCAAAACCGATTTCATTCCCAATGAAGAAGTGAAATGGTATTTCTCTGCCTGCGATCTCGTCACACAAACATATCATTCCGCAACACAAAGCGGCGTGACAAAAGTCGCCTTACAATTCGACAAACCTTCGCTCGTTACGAACGTAGGCGGACTCGGCGATATCATTCATCACGAAAAATCGGGATACGTGGTGCAACCGGATAAAAAAATAATTGCCGACTGCATCGTGGATTTTTATGAGAATGAAAGAGAAAAAGATTTTGTGAACGCAACGATCGAAGAGAAAAAAAAATACGGATGGGATGTGATGGTAAACAGCATTGAAAAATTGTATCAGTCCATTCAATAGAAATTGCCACAGATTACACAGATTTGCACAGATTAATTTCAGAGATTTGCATTTACCAATGATGATAAAATCAAAAGCACCACTTCGATTAGGTCTCGCCGGAGGAGGAACAGACGTTTCTCCCTATAGCGATCTTTTCGGTGGCGCAATTCTGAATGCAACCATTTCCAGTTACGCATACGCAACCATCGAACCGCTTGACAACGGGAAAATAGAATTCGTTTCCGGAAGCGCAGAGAATATTTTCATTCATTCTTCTTCTGCAGAATTGCCAATTAATGATCGTGCGACAGAATTACAATGCGGCGTTTACAACCGCATCGTAAAACAATTCACAAAAAAACCATTGTCGTTCCGCATGACCACATGGATCGATGCACCTCAGGGATCCGGGCTCGGAACATCATCCACTCTTGTCGTTGCCATTCTCGGCGCGTTCAAAGAATGGCTCAATCTTCCGCTCGGGCAGTACGACATCGCGCACATTGCGTACGAGATCGAGCGCATAGAAATGAAAATGGCCGGAGGAAAACAGGATCAGTACGCGGCGACTTTCGGCGGAATTAATTTTCTCGAATTTCTTGCGAATGATAAAGTGATCGTGAATCCGCTTGCATTGAAACCGGATGTGCTGAATGAACTCGAGATGAATCTTCTCCTCTACTTCACCGAAACAAAAAGAGATTCAGCGAACATTATTGCGCACCAGGTGGAAAACGTGAAAAAAAATAATACCGAAGCGATCGAAGCGACACATCAGCTAAAAGCGCAGGCGCAACTGATGAAAGAATGTTTGCTTCGCGGAGAAACAAATAAGATCGGTGAAGTTTTGAATATGGGCTGGATGCATAAAAAGAAAATGGCCGCGGCAATTTCAAACGATCTGCTCGATACTATTTATGATGCAGCATTGAAAGCCGGAGCTACGGGTGGAAAAATTTCAGGCGCCGGCGGAGGAGGGTTCATGTTCTTCTATTGCCCGGGAACAACGCGATTGAAAGTTGCGAAAGCGCTCGAACAATTCGGAGGCCGCACCAAATCATTTACATTTACAAATCACGGACTCACCACATGGACGATCTGAATTTCATCAAATCGAAAATAGACGCTTCTGCAAAACTGAAAAGTTCGTTGCTTGCCAATGAAGCGATCCTGTCTTCGATGGTAAAACTCAAGGAACAGGTTGTGTTATGTTACAACCACGGAGGAAAAGTGCTATGGGCCGGTAATGGAGGAAGCGCCGCTGATGCACAACACCTCGCTGCCGAATTATCAGGAAGATTTTATTACGACCGTGCCCCACTCTCTTCTGAAGCGCTCCATGTAAATACTTCTTACCTCACTGCAGTGGCGAATGATTACAGTTACGATGTTGTTTACTCGCGACTCGTTCAGGCGATCGGAAAAAAAGGAGACATTCTCATCGGGCTTTCCACCAGCGGGAATTCAGCGAACGTGGTGAATGCGATGATAAAAGCGAAAGAGATGGGAATACTTACTGTTGGATTCACAGGAGAAAGTGGCGGAAAAATGAAACCGCATTCCGATCTGCTCATCAATATTCCATCAACCGACACACCGCGCATACAGGAGTGCCACATGCTGCTCGGGCATACGCTGTGCGAGATGGTGGAAATGAAATTGTTTCCCGGAAAATAATTTTCGATTTACAATTTTCCTTTACCAGAAATCTTAATTTGTAAATGCTCAGGTAAATTCTCACTTCAAAATCTATACTCATGAAAAAATTCATTATTGCTTTCACCCTCCTGCTCTCCTCCTGCAATTTTTCATCACGGTTCAATGATCAGGATGATATTAATAAAGGAAAGGAACTTGCGGGAAAATATTATGCGCACCAGAAAAACAGATCGTATGGCGAAGTGAGCGCAATGTGCGGCGCCGAACTCAACGGCGATGACGCGGTGCAACTTCTGCAGCAGATAGAGAACAACTGGGGCAAATGCCTCGAAGTGAATTTTGTTTCCGGCCAGAGCAGCATCAAAGAAAAAAACGGCGAAGTGAAAGGAGAGATCGATCTCAATTACAAAGTGAAATATGAAAATTCCACTAATACGGAAAGCATCGTGCTCAAGTATGTGAACAATGAATTGAAAATTGCCGGAATACATTCTACTCCTGAAAAATAGAGAGCGTTCGAAATACG
Organism: Bacteroidota bacterium; assembly: GCA_016194975.1. Taxonomy (NCBI): domain Bacteria; kingdom Pseudomonadati; phylum Bacteroidota; species Bacteroidota bacterium. The sequence goes on along the minus strand of JACQAM010000014.1, from coordinate 79,935 downwards.
AAAATGCTATTATGATCAAAGAAGCCATTATACTCGCAGGTGGATTAGGAACACGATTGCGTTCTGCAGTGAATGACTTGCCGAAGTCGATGGCCGATGTGAACGGAAAACCTTTCCTGCATTATTTATTTCTTCATTTACAAAAACACGGAATTTCAAAAGCAGTTCTTTCTGTCGGGTACATGGCTGAAAAAATCGAATCGCATTTCGGAAAAAATTATCTCGGAATAGAAATTAATTATGCTTACGAAAATGAACCGATCGGTACCGGCGGCGGAATTCGCCTCGCTATGGAAAAATGTTCTGGCGCGCACGTGCTCGCTATGAACGGCGACAGTTTTCTGAATCTCGATCTGAAAATATTTTCCGAAACACATCTTTCCGGAACTGCCGATGCAACACTCGCATTGCGGAAAGTGAATGACGCTTCACGCTACGGAACCGTTCAACTCGACGGAACAAGAATTATTGCTTTCCGCGAAAAAGATCCGCTCGCGCACGGGAACGCGCTCATCAATGCAGGCGTATATGCGCTGCGCATGAAAACTTTTCTCCGTAATACAGAAAGTGAAAAAAGTTTTTCCATCGAGCTTGATTTCTTCGGAAAACTGGCTGAAAAATTGTGGCTGCAGAGTTTTCCCTGCGACGGTTATTTTATTGATATCGGAATTCCCGAAGATTATGAGCGGGCGAAGAGCGAATTCGGAAATTTGAGATTTGAGATCTGAGATTCGAAGATTGCTTTTCAGGAGCGGCACTTCATCACTTTTTTGTTCCTTCGTTCCCGCTGTACGCGCATCCCGAACGCGTTCGGGAAGGCGCTTCCATCGGGGCTGGTTGTGTTACAGCACTACATTAAAGTTCCTGCATCACTTGCCGCATTGCAGCTGATCTGTTTTCATTCCGAAAAAAATCTCTGATCGGAAACATCCCGAAAATATCCTGGGTGCAAATACCATCTTTCACCAAAATTTATTTCCCGCTTTCCCCTTTGAATAAGTGCTCCGCTGATCATCAGTCCGCCCCCCGCCAGCGATAAAACAAATCCGGCAATAAAACTTTTCTGATAAAGAGGAGAATCCCAATAACTATCAGCCGGAATATATTTATTGAAAGTATAAATCATTGTTACAATTCCTGCGTTATAAGCAAGGCGTAAAGACATCGTTTTCCGACAGCTTTTCGATTGGCAGTTGAGATTTCTGCATTCAAAGACAAAACAAAAAAACGGGTGAAAGTTTCGCGCTTCGTGGACAGGTACGCAGTAAATGGACAACATACTCCATAACTTATAACCGACAAAAAATGAACAGTAACTTATAACCTACAATTTTTTAGAATTAGTATGTATATTATTGCGCGTGCAAAAAGACATACTAAAACAATTCGGACAGAGATTAAAAGAAATCAGGACTGCTAAAGGGCTTTCCCAAGAGCAACTTTCTGACCTCACAGACATTGACAGAAGTTACATCAGTGATGTAGAACGCGGACTTCGCAACATTGCCATTGAAAATGTTACTGCTCTTGCCGAAGCTTTCAAAGTTCCAGTATACCAGTTTTTTTTGAATGCCGACAATCTTCTTGAAAAGTGGAACATTAACTTAAATCAACTTGAAGAACTGATCTTAAAGAATCCAAGTTTAAGGGGGTTCGTAATTGGCTACTTAGCAGAGGCAAAAGTAAGAGAGTTATTTGCAAAGGATAAGAGAATAACTTCACTCAAGAAATTTGACGACCATGACAGAACAAACAAACATGACCTTGTAATCACTTACAAAGGAAAAGAATATTCTTTTGAAATTAAATCGCTCCAGACTGCGACAGTTAAACCATCAAAACATGATAACATAGAACTTGAAGCAAGATTTCAGTGTGACGCTTCAGACAGAAGAAAAATAAAACTCAAAAGCGGGAAAGTGGTTGAAACAACTTGTCTAAAATTTGGTGAGTTTGATATTATAGCTGTAAATCTTTATGCCTTCAAAAATAAATGGAACTTTGCATTTGCATTTAACAAAGACCTGCCAAGTTCAGAGTTTAAGAAATATCCTCCGGCAATAAGAAAACATCTCATCAAATCAATAATTCCTATTTCATTTCCAATTCAATCTCCATTTGTTTCAGACCCTTTTGTTTTGCTTGACCGTTTACATAAGGAACGCGGAAACTCTTGACGCGACTTTTTTGTTTTATAAATATAATAAAGTAAGAATGGTTTTTTCTCGCGTGTTTTTGACCTAGCGTTCTACTTACAACGGGTTTATTATTTCGCACTACAACAAACAAGTCCTTAGTGTAAAAACCCATTTGTTCGTAAGCTGTAATAATCTCAACATGAGTAAGTCGTTGTAAATTCGCACTTACTTCATCCTGACATTTGACAATTAAAACACCGTTGTTCTTTAGTACACGGAATGCTTCTTTGCCCGCCTTCTCATACATTTCAGTTACGGCATCATGCCATTTCGCTTCTGAACTTTCTATTCCATTGACAGAAGAGTACGCCTCTCTAAATGCGAAGTGAGTTCCCATTCCACCAATGTGTTTTTTATTTTCTCTATAAAAACTTTCCATGTACGGTGGGTCAAGAACTAGACAATCGAAAGATAAATCTTCATATGGTAACTTTCTACAATCAACTCCAGACAATGGCTCTAATAATGAATATTTCTTTAAAGTATCTTTCTTTAAACAAAGGTCTGATGGAATCAAACTATATTTTGTCAAATCAACGGCATTCCAAAAGACACCTTTACCAAAAGTTACATCTGCTATTCTACTTCCTTCCTTAACATGCAATTTCAAAATGTCCATAAAGACACCTTCGTTTCCTCCGACAGAAGCAGAACAAATCATATCTGATGTTGCTATACCTCCCTGTACTCTTTTCTTTTTCATTAGACGGTTGTAACTTATATCCGACAAAAATAATAAAAGAAAATCAAATACAAACTGTACATTTTGACAAAATTTTTAACAGCGGACAGCTTATCGGCAGACACTTCACAGACGAAAGGAAGACTAAACGCCCTACTTATACGTCGCCGCCAATTTAAACGCTGCATACAGATCCACCGTTCCCCCGCTCGCACTCAGCGTTCCGAAAACAACTTTTTTCTTTTTCTCACCGGGCTTTATCACTTTCTTTTTTTTCATCGACTGATCAGATGATTTCATGATGATCTCGCGTATCTGCGCGGGCGTGAGATTTGGATAATAAACTTTCAGCAGTGCAGCAACTCCGGCAGTAACCGGTGATGCCATACTTGTTCCGCTTTCATCAATGTAACCGCCATTGCTCTTGCACGATTTGATATCGACACCGGGAGCAAAAACATCCACATGCGTTTGACCGTAATTGGAAAATGGTGCGCAGGAATTTTTTCCTTCTTTCCAGTTGAGTGCGCCCACTTCTATCCAGTTGGACGCCTCTCCGCCGTCGAGATAATATTTCGAAGGAAAATTATTTCCCGAATCGTTGTCTTTGCTGTCGTTTCCGGCAGCGTGCACAAGAAGCACGCCTTTGCTCTCGGCATATTTCACTGCATCATCCACAATTTTTTTATTGAGTGAATACGCTTTCCCGAAACTCATGTTGATCACTTTTGCACCATTGTCCACCGCGTAACGGATTCCGTTTGCCACATCTTTATCGCGTTCATCGCCATTGGGAACAACGCGCACCGCCATAATTTTCACTGCTGTATTCACCCCCATTATGCCGATGTTGTTCATGCGATTCGCTGCTATAATTCCGGCAACGTGCGTTCCGTGCAGCGCATCAGGCCCCTTCACATCATTGTTGCCATAAAAATGTTCTGTCACATCATCATAATTATCACCTACAATATCGCGCGGATCATAATCGAGATTAAGATTGTAATCGAGCCGCGCATTCACTTCGTCTGCCCCTTCGGAAATACTTCCGACGAAATCATTCCACGATTTTTCACTGCGGAGAAAAAGTTTCAGGCGTTTGTGAATTTTTTCAAACATTTCTGATGGCTGGTACGCTTTGAAATCGGCGTAGGTGAGCGAATCGTGTTTCCTTTGCTTTTTCATATCAGCGAGATAAGCGGCAATGTATGCGATCTGTTTTTTAGCATTCTGCATCTGCATCACCTGGCTGTCAAAATCTTTTTTGTAAGCGAGATATTGTGAAAATTCTTTTTTGTCGGCAGCAGGAACTTCGGTCGAATCCATGCCTTTGTATTTTTTATAGAGCGGGCGATAGAGGCGCACGAGTTCAAGATTATCATACTGCACATCTTTCCCGTCTTTTCCTCCAATGAAATTCCAGCCGTACACATCATCCACATAACCATTCTTGTCATCATCGATCCCATTTCCCGGAATTTCTTTCGGGTTGTGCCACATCACATCTTTCAAATCTTCGTGCGTGTAATCCACTCCGCCGTCAATAACCGCGACAATGATCGTGTCTGCTTTTTTTCCGCTGAGTAATTCGGAATAGGTTTTTTCAGTTCCCACTCCGCGCACGTCGTCAACGTTGTAATAAAGATTGAACCAGTTTGGCGGAGCAGCATCACCTTTTTTCTGCGCAGAAAGTGAAATACAAAGGCCGATGAATGCAGGAAGAAATATTTTTTTCATTGGAGAAATTTGTGAATTGACATTTATTTTATAACGATCAAAATTAACGGAAAATTTCTTCGCAAAACAGGTTGCCTTATGAACGGAGGATTTCAGTTGTGGAAGGAAGAACCGGGAGAATTACAGATCCTACAGATCTGTAATCTTTCCTGTGTTAATGCCCGATGCGAACTCCTATATCTTTGAAAAATTGTCTTCTTCTCATGCGTTCGTAATCATTTCCCTTCACATAATGCATCATGGTATTCGAATCTAATTTGTACAAATGAAATTTATGCGCAGCAAGAACAGCGAATAAAATGCAGGAAGGAATGGCGATCACTCCTGCGGCAATAGCGCGGATTGCAGGCGAACCCGGTTTGAAACTCACTTCTCCCACATAAATTTCATGCAAAAGAAATCCAAGCGTGATCATTCCGGTTGAACCGCCAATGACGGCGCCATTGAGAAATTGCCCGCGCAGATCAAAATCTTTTTCATAACCGATGGCACGCACAGAAGTAAAAATAATATTCACCGTGCGGTCGAGCGTGAGTGAAACCGAATCGAGTGAAGTGAGATAGCCGGTCTTTGAACTTTTTTTATTCTGCTGATCGGTGAAAATAACTTTGATGTGATCGCCGATGTTCGTAAAATGAAAAGACATCGTGTCTTTCCCATGCAGGTTATAGAGAATGAGCGCTGAATTCTGCGCGCTGAATTTACCAATGAAAAAAAGCAGGAAGAACGCGGGAAGGATTTTGCGCGCTGATGACTTTTGAAGAATATATTTTTTATTCATTGATCACTTCGCGTGAGATCACGAGTTTCTGGATCTCGGATGTTCCTTCACCGATCGTGCAGAGTTTCGAATCGCGGTAATATTTTTCTGCGGGAAAATCTTTCGTGTAACCGTATCCACCGAAGATCTGCACAGCTTCAGTTGCAACACGAACAGAAACTTCAGAAGCATAATATTTTGCAAAAGCCGATTGCTTCGTTACTTTTTGGCCGCGGTTTTTCAGATCTGCCGCCTGGAAAGTGAGCAGCTCGGCTGCTTCAATTTCTGTTGCCATATCAGCCAGTTTAAAAGCGATGGCCTGGAAATAAGAAATTGGTTTTCCGAATTGCTGGCGCTCTTTGGAATATTTCAGCGCAGCTTCATACGCTCCTTTTGCAATGCCAAGCGCAACTGCTGCAATGGAAATTCTTCCGCCATCGAGCACTTTCATCGCCTGAATAAATCCTTCTCCCACTTTTCCCATCACCTGACTTTTGTGAACGCGGCAATCCTGGAAAATAAGTTCTGCCGTTTCAGAAGCGCGCATGCCGAGTTTGTTTTCTTTTTTTCCGGATGAGAATCCTTTCGTTCCTTTCTCAATAATGAAAGCCGTCATGCCGTGCGAATCTCCTTTTTCTCCTGTGCGTGCGATCACCACCGACACATCGCCCGAGATTGCATGCGTGATAAAATTTTTCGAACCGTTGAGAATAAAATGATCTCCGTCCGGAATTGCAGTGGTGAGCATTCCGCCCGCGTCCGATCCTGTATTCTGTTCGGTGAGTCCCCACGCTCCTATCCATTCCCCGGTAGCGAGCTTCGGTAAATATTTTTTCTTCTGCTCTTCATTTCCGAATTGCATAATGTGCCCGGTGCAAAGCGAATTGTGCGCAGCAACAGAAAGACAGATCGATCCGCAAATTTTTCCGATCTCTGTAAGCGCAGTTACATATTCAAAATAACCGAATCCCGATCCGCCGTATTCCTGCGGAACAAGCACGCCCAGCAATCCAATATCTCCGAGTTTCTTCATTACCTCTACAGGAAATTTCTGCGTTTCATCCCACTCCATCAAATGTGGGCGAATGTGCTCATCTCCGAATTTGCGGATCATTCCAGCAATCATCTGCTGGTTTTCACTGAGGGAAAATTCCATGATAAAGTTTTTTGCGGTTTCGGGTAAGGATTACAAAACTAACGAAATTGAAGGAAGGTAAACAGGGTGCTACTGTACGAATTACGAAATGGGCTACTGTACGAATTACGAAATGGGCGAACTACGAACTACGAATACTGACGAATGCAAAAATTCCCATTCGTGCTTCGTAAATTCGATTCTTTCGTACTTCGTACTTCGTGAATTTCGTAATTCGTACAGTATCCTAATATTTTCAGATGAGATTTCGTTTCTACTGTACGAATTACGAAATGGGCGAACTACTAACTACGAATACTGACAAATGCAAAAATTCCCATTCTTACTTCGTAAATTCGATTCTTTCGTACTTCGTACTACGTGAATTTCGTAGTTCGTACTACGTGAATTTCGCAGTTCGTACAGTAATCGGTACTATCAATAATTCACAAGACTGATAATATTTTCAGAATACGAAATAAGATTTTTTCTTCCCTCGAGAAAATCGAGTTCCACTACAAATGCGAATGCAGAAACTTTTGCTTTTTTCATTCGAACCAATTGTGCGGCTGCGGCTGCGGTTCCTCCGGTAGCAAGAAGATCATCGTGCACAAGCACGTGCATGCCTGCTTCGAGCGCGTCCTCGTGCATCTCCACGCGCGCGGTTCCGTACTCGAGCGCGTAATCGACGCCAATGGTTTTCCACGGAAGTTTTCCTGATTTACGAATAGGAATGAACGGAACATTCATTTCCATGGCGAGCAGGTAACCGAAAAGAAATCCGCGGCTTTCAATTCCTACAATAGCATCAACCGGAATTTTTTCGAGCCGTTCTGCAAATGCGGAAACAATTTCTATTCCGAGTTCAGGATCCTGCAGCAGCGGAGTAATGTCTTTGAAGTTGATCCCCGGCTTAGGAAAATCAGGGACGTTGCGAATGGCTTTGCGAATGGAATCCAATTTTTACAGCGAAAGGTAGGGTGCAATTTTACGGTATAAATCGTCACTCACCAAAGCGCATTTGCGGATATCAGAAATATTTTTAAACGGCCCGTGCTGTTTCCGGTAATTCACGAGTGCAGCCGCTATTGCCGGAGAAAAATAAGGATGCTTTCTCAATTCTGAAATTTCCGCGGTATTGATATTTATTTTCCGGATGTAAGTGGAATCTGTTTTCACCTGGTCCTTGAGCGTGGAATATTTTTCTGCATCTATTCCGTACACTTCCATCAGTTGTTCATTCGAATGAAATCCGCCCAGCCGATTGCGGTATTCGAGAATTCTTTTTGCAAATGCGGGGCCAATTCCGTTTACTGAAACAAGATCACTGCTGTCAGCTGTGTTCAGTTCGATGATCCTTTTTTCTTTTTTCGGAGGAGAAACGAAAGGTGTGGAGGAAGAATTCTGCGCGACAGAATTATTTTTTTCTGGAAGTAAAATGTACGATTCGATCTCGTTGTAAAATTTACCGGAGATGACGAACATTTTTTTCAGATCGTCTTTCGTGCGGAAGGTTCCTCCCTTCGACTGATATTTTTTTATGACGCGCGCCTGCGCAGGACTCAATCCAAGCCGTACCCAGTCATCTTCTGCAATCGTATTCGGATCGAAATTAAAAAGTTCATGCTGGCGATAGAGTGAATGCGGAGAGGCATCCTGCACGAGTATTTGCTCGCGATCATCTTTTTCATCCGGCAAATTATTTTTTGCAATCGTGGAATCTGTTGCCGGTATCCATTTTTCGCTGATGGCAATTTCTTTACCGGCAGGATCGCTGAATTTATTTTTCGCGAATGAATAGATGACGAGTACTAAAACAAGCAGCAACAGTACGACCGTTCCTTTGCGTTCGCTGTCGGTAAAAGAAAAATAATCGCGCAGCCGGTTTCTCATTGGTAAAATGAATCCAAAGATGCGCTATTGAAACAAGAAAAAGGAGGAGAGGCGTTTGTAAATGGAATTCTAACTGAAAATAATTTTCATTAGGGAATCAGCTCTTCTTTATAGCCGCGAAATGCGGGCTTATGGTTACCGTTAAATTCACTTTTTCTTTTTATGATTAACATACCCGATTAGTTTTCGCGGTTTCCGGTTATCTTTTTTCTGTATCAATTCATCAAGGTATTGAAAAACAACTTCGATGTTTTTTGTATTGTTATCCGTTTTCTTTCTTATTTCCCCAATGAGCAATCGTAGTTCTGAATTATCGGCGAGTACCTGGCGAAGTTTAACAAAGACGTCGATGATTTTGAAACTCATTTGAATGGCGCGCCTACCGCTTAATACATTTGATAACTGCAGAATCCCATGCTCTGTAAATACCATTGGCAAATACCGTGTTCCTCCGCGTCTCGTCTTTGTGGTCGCAAATTGCGACCTCAAAATTTCGTCTTCGGTTTTCGTTACTTGGACACCACTGTTTCTCCAAAAAAATAATCTCAGGTTTTCAAATCTCAAATCCTCTTCTTCACCGCCTTATTCACAAAATAAACGGGCAACCCGATCAGTACAATAATGAGCCCGGCGATACTATTGTGTGGTTTGAAAAAAATAAGATCGATGCAAATTCCTCCCGCCGCAAGAATGTAAAGTGCGGGCAGCAGCGGATAGCCGAGCGCTTTGTACGGGCGCGGAACATCGGGCTCGCGTTTTCGCAGAATGAAAATTCCTCCGATGGTGATGATGTAAAAAATAAGTGACGCGAAAGTAGCATACGTGAGCAGGTCGTTATACGTTCCGGAAAAACATAACGCGCATGCCCACGCGCATTGCGTCCACAGGCCGAATGCAGGAACGGAATTTGAATTGAGCGATGATGCACGTTTAAAAAATAATCCGTCTTTGGCCATCGCGTAATACAGGCGCGCACCCGCGAGAACAATTCCATTGTTGCAACCGAACGTGGAAACCATAATGAGAACCGCCATCATTACCGTTGCGGTTTTTCCGAAGATCATGGTGGCTGCCGCTGTTCCCACTCTTCCCATTTCTGCAAACTGCATTCCGCGTGAAGCGACATCAGCTCCATGCGGATCTCCTTTTAAATTCAATAATGCGAGATACGCCACGTTTGCAAGAATATAAAGCGCCGTAACAATTCCTGTTCCGAGAATAAGTGAACGCGGAATATTTTTTTTTGGATCGCGGATTTCTCCTGCAATGAATGTGACATTATTCCACGCATCGCTCGAAAAAAGTGAATTAATCATGGTGGTTCCAAGTACAAACAGCAATGCAAATCCGCTGAGTGAATGCGTAACCCACGGGCCGTCTTTCACTTCCTGCGAAACAGAAGAAGCATTCCACGCATTGGAAAAATTAGTTCCGAAAACATGCGTTTTCAATCCTACGATAAGCCCGAGAAGAATCAACCCGAACAGTGCAAGTAATTTTGCCGACGTAAATATTTTCTGCACGAGCGCTCCGCCCTGCACACCAAGTGTATTTAAGAAGGTGAGAAAAACAATTAACCCTACAGCAAGCAACTGCCCGGTAGAAACATGAAAATTACCAATGTGAAAAACAAAATGTTTCAACGAAAAGAAAGGAATAAGTTCCGAAGAATAATTTGCAAATGCGGTGGCCACCGCTGCGATCACGCCGGTTTGTATTACGGTAAAAACAGTCCATCCATAAAGGAATGCAGGAAGTTTTCCCCACGCGCGCCGTATGTACACGTATTGCCCGCCCGCGTCAGGCATCATGCCCGCGAGTTCGCCGTACGAGAGTGCAGCCGCGAGCGTGATCGCGCCCGTGATGAGCCACGCAACAATGAGCCATCCCGCACTGCCGAGATCGCGCGCCATATCACTGCTCACCAAAAAAATTCCGGAACCGATCATTGATCCTGCAACGAGTGATGTTGCATCGATCAGGCCTAAACTTCTTTTGAATTCACGTTGTTCAGGCATAGAGGGAAGATTACAGATTTTTACGGAGAATACAGATTACAAATCTAAACTGATTTACAAATATTGATTCGCATCTGTACATAAGCGCCATCAGTAATCAGTAGTCTCCGTAGTTATCTGTAATCTTCCCGCCGTTACTTCAGTACATTCAATTTACTATTCTTCCGTCCGTGCAGGAAATAAATGATCAGTCCGAAGATCATCCACGCAAATGCACTGAGCTGCGTAACATGATCGAGGCCGATGATCATGAAGGAGCACACTGCAATTCCGAGAATGGGAACGAGTGGAACCAATGGAGTTCTGAACGGACGCGGGATGTTTGGATTTTTCACGCGCATGATCCAGATGCCCACGCATACGAGTACGAACGCGAGTAATGTTCCGATGCTGGTAAGATCGCCGGTGATGTCACTCGGAATAAATGCGGCAAACAATCCAACAAAAACCAAAAGCATCATGTTGCTCTTGTAAGGTGTGCGGAATTTGGGATGCAGGTGAGAAAATATTTTCGGAAGCAATCCATCGTGCGACATGGAATAAAATACGCGGCTTTGTCCCATGAGCATCACGAGAATTACAGAGGAGAATCCGGCGAGAATTGCGATGGTAACCGCAGTGGAGAGCCAATGATAACCGGGCATGTACGTATCGATCGCATAAGCTACAGACGCTTCTTTTCCTTTTGTTGCATCAGCAAAATCGGCCCACGGTGCAACACCGGTGAGTACCCACGAAAATAAAATGTAGAGCACAGTACACACAGCAAGCGATCCGAGAATTCCTATTGGCATATCGCGCTTTGGATTTTTGGCTTCCTGCGCGGCAGTAGAAACTGCATCGAAACCGATGAATGCAAAAAATACAATGGCAGCGCCACCGATGATTCCACCCCAGCCGTGTTTGAAAAATCCTTCGTGATCTTTTACGTGATCGGGAATCATGTACGGATGATGATTTGCGCCATTGATGAATCGCCAGCCCACGGCAATGAAAACAAGAACGATGGAAACTTTCAGGAACACGATGATCGCATTTACAAAAGCAGATTCCTGTGTTCCTTTAATGAGAAGAAGTGTGAGTAAAAAAAGAATTCCTATTGCGGGAAGATTAATGAGCCCGTCGTAATTCACAACGTGCGATGCAATATCGGCCGGCATTTTGTGCAACACTTCCGGCGAAACTGCAGCGATACTGTCTTTCGAAAAACTCACTGCCATCTTAAGTGAATCCGATGAAGCAAGATGAAGATCAGGAACGCTCGGAACAAATTTGTGATTGATCGTGTGCAGATGTTCCATTGGAGAATGACAATATTTATAGGGAACACTGGTATGAAAAACGCTGGCTAATAATTTATTCAGATACTCGCTCCACGCAATGGAAACGGTCGCTGCACCGAGAGCATATTCGAGTATCAGCGCCCACCCTATGATCCATGCAATAATTTCTCCCATGGTCGTGTATGCATACGTGTATGCGCTGCCCGCAATCGGGATCATGGCTGCGAATTCTGCGTAACACAATCCGGCGAATGCGCAACCGATCGCTGCAACAATGAATGAAAGTGTAACTGCAGAACCGGCTGCTTCAGCTGCTGCACTCGCGGTGCGCACAAAAAGTCCGGCGCCAATGATAGCGCCTATACCGAGCGCGAGCAATGACCATGAACCGAGTGTTTTTTTCAAACCTCCTTCGGTCTCTGCCGATTGCGCCAATAAAGTTTCGAGCGATTTCTTCCGGAATAAACTCATAGATTTTTTTAGTTATGGTTTTCTGAGGTTGAATTCTGTTTTCGGGGAAGCCAAATATACAATTCATTCTCATACAGGAAGGAGTGTTGCATAACCGGCAATATCTTCTCATTGGTAAATAAAAATCGTGATGGCAATAAAAACTATCTTTGGAAAAAGGCATTTCCTGCATGAGTAAAAGGTATAGTCCAAAAAGAATTGCGTGGAGCGCGGGACTTGCTATCACCTTCTTCCTCTACTTTACTCTTGTCGATTATTACGGAAAAAAATACAGGGAGAATCATTCGGGCGATACCTTACAGTCGGGCGATACACTTCTTAATAAAGATTGGAAATTCCATTCGGGCGATAATCTGCAATGGGCATCTGCCGGTTTCAGCGATGAGCAATGGCAGAAAGTGAATACGGATTCGATGCCGCTTTCTTACCACGGAGAAATTTCCTGGTTCCGCCACAAAGTAAATGCAGGTGAAAATCTTTTTAAGGACCCGCTCGTAATTCATCTGTACCATGCCGGTGCTTCGGAAATATTTTACGATGGAATTAAAGTAGCTTCCTTCGGAAATGTTTCGGGCGAAAAAGAAAAAGAAGTGTGCATGGATCCTTCGCATTTTCCGATCAGCATCAGGTTGGGCGATACTTCTTCTCATCTTATTGCAGTTCGTTATTCCGAACTTCATTACCCTTCTTTCACCGGCGGAAAAGATGCTTATCCATTGGGGTTTGAAATGTCATTGGTAAAAGCGCCTTATTCTTTATCGCGGCAGTTGCAGGGCCATCGATTATTGTCGATCGTTTTTGCCGCAGGAATTTTTCTCCTGACATTATCATTCGTGCATATCCTTCTTTATGTTTTTTACCGCAAAGCGAAAGAAAATCTTTTCTATTCTATTTTCGCTTTCTGTTACGCGATGATCTTTATTCTGCAGTACATCATCAACAGCAGCAGCTCTCCGCAACTGATCTTTTTCTCACAGAAAATATTTCTTCTCTTTCTCAACCCGCTTGTATTTCTTGCTTTGCTTATTTTTATTTCCCGCGTTTACAACGAGCGTTATGGTTTTGCGGCATGGCTTGCCGGTGCAGTAGGTTCCATTGGCGTTTTGTTCGCATTTACCAATTGGCTGAGTCCGAGTTTTTATTTCACCTCGCTCGTGTGGTACGCTTTATTCAACGTGATCATCATGACGCGCGGAACTTACAAGGCGATGAAAGAAAATCGTCCCGGGGCGAAGATCCTCGGAACGGGGATCGGTGTATTTGCACTTTTTCTTTTCGTCGGAATGTCCATTATATTTTTCTTTCACCGGATCGATTTTTTCTTCAACACCTCCGGCACTCCCGTTTTGCTTATCCTTTTTTTCATCCTGATGAGCATTCCCATCTCGACCAGTGTTTACCTCGCGTACAATTTTTCCAATACCAACAAAGTGCTGAGTGTAAAATTAGATGAAGTAGAAAAACTTTCTGCCATTACCATTGAGCAGGAAAAAGAAAAACAGAAAATGCTCGAAGGGCAAAAAGAAGTACTCGAACAGCAGGTGAAGGAACGAACAGCAGAGATCCGCGAGCAGAAAGAACTCATCGAAGAAAAAAATAAAAGCATTACTGATTCTATCCTGTATGCACTGAGAATTCAGCAGGCACTTTTACCGACTGAGAAATACATCAGGAAAAATCTGAAAGACCCTTCCGAAAAAAAAGAATGATGAATTTTTTTTCGTTCATACGCAGAATTATATTCGCCGCTATTTTTGTTGTTGCGTGTGAAAATGTTTCCGCACAATCTGTAAATACCGATTCACTTTCAAAATTATTACGGTCGCTTCCGCGCGATACGCAGCGTGTGAATGTACTGAACAAACTTGCATTTGCATTCCGTACCGATCCGCAAACAGGGCTGGGCTATGCAAAAGAATCCATTGCTATTTCTACAGAAAAAAATTACGCAATGGGAAAAGCCTCTGCATGGAATACGATCGGTATCATTAATTATAACTGGGGAAATTATGATGAAGCAACAGAATATTATCTGCTATCGCTGCACGTGTACGACAGTCTTTCTGAATGGCGGAAAAAAGCAAGTGTAGAAAATAATCTTGCTTTGGTTTATTCGAAGAAAGGCGATTACAAAACGGCGATCGATTATAATTTGCGTTCCATTAAATTGAAAGATCAACTCGGTGACAAAAGCGGCATCGCAAAAAGTTATCTGAATCTCGGCAACAGTTTTTATGAGCAGGATAATCTGCCGCTCGCGCTCGAATATGGAAACAAAGCGCTCACACTTTACCATTCGCTGAAGGATTCTGAAGGAATTGCGAAAAGTCTCAATAACATCGGCTCTGTTTATTACAGCCGCACGCAGGATGACAGTGCGCTTTTGTTTTACAGGCAGGCGCAGGTTATACGCGAGCGCATGGGTGATGCGCAGGAAATAGCCAGCGGGTTGAATAATCTCGGAATGCTCCTGCTCGACCTCGGTGATATGGATAGCGCTTATGCCGATCTCTCGCGCGCACTTTTCCTGCGGACAAAACTCGGTGACAATGAAGAGATGGCTGAGAGCGATCTTAATCTCGCTGAATATTTTATTCGCACAAAGAATTATGATGATGCACTTGGGGTTGGAATATCAGGAGTGCTGATTTCCGAAAAGATAGGTTCGCGTAAATTCAGAAAACGTGGTTATGAATTGCTGGCGAAAATTTATTCATTGAAAAATGATTCGCAGGACGCATTCGCATACCAGAAAAAATACTCCGACCTGAGCGATTCGCTTGCCAATGAAAATAACAACCGTCAGTTGCTGGAGATGCAGGCAAAATATGAAAGTGAAAAAAAAGACAAGGAATTACTCCGGCAACAATCGACGATCAAACAACAGGATCTTGATGCGGCTAACCGATCGGCGCAACAGAAATTTCTTTTCGCGGGAATAGCATTGCTTCTTTTCGCAGTCATCGCGGTATTCATCGGCTACCGGCAGAAGAAAAAAGCAAATGAAGAGATCATTGCGCAGAAAAAAATGATCGAAGAAAAAAACAAAGACATCACCGACAGTATCACGTATGCAAAACGAATTCAGCGTGGATTTCTTCCCGGCGATCATGAAATGCGATCTGCACTTAACGAGCATTTTGTTTTTTATCAGCCGAAAGATATTGTGAGCGGCGATTTTTACTGGCTGGCATCCGTTCATACGACGCCGAAGAATGGGCCTTCGAAAAATGTAGTTGTGCTTTCAGTTGTCGATTGTACAGGGCATGGCGTTCCCGGCGCGCTCATGAGCATCGTGGGATGTACCCTCGTGAATCAAACGATAAAAAATCCGGATGTGAATTCCTGCGGCGATGCGCTGAATTTTCTGAACCGGGAATTACCGAAGAACCTGAAGAAACAAACCAACAATGAAATCATCCGCGACGGAATGGATATGGTGATGTGCGCTATTGATTTTGAAAATCTCACACTTGATTTTGCAGGAGCTAATAATCCGCTTTACCTTATCCGCAACAATGCACTTACAATTTACAAAGGTGATTCGCAGGCGATCAGCGGATCAGACGACCTGGAGAAAAAAGATTTCATTGATCAAACGATTTCACTGGAAAAAGGAGATTGCATTTATCTTTTCACAGACGGTTATGCCGATCAGTTCGGCGGGTCGCGTGGCAAAAAATTTAAATACAAACAGCTGCAGGAAAAACTGGTTGAAATTCATCACCTGCGTATGGAGGAACAGAAAAGTAAACTTGAAAATATTTTCAACAACTGGAAAGGAAAGCTCGAACAGGTGGATGATGTGCTTATTATCGGTATCAGGATATGAAACAATATTTCATCTACTTATTATTCATTCTTCTCCCGCAAATTTCATTTTCGCAGGATCGAAAAGCCGATTTACTGTTGCCTTCAGAAAAATATGTACAACGAAAACTTAATGCATAATGTATAATTAGCGCTCCTTCATTATGCATTATGCATTTGCACATCAAGAATCCCAAGCCCTTCTTCGAATGAATGCGGATCGTAACCAAGAATTTTTTTCGCTTTGTCAATGATGAACCCGGTACGCGGCGGGCGTTTTGCAGGTTGATTGATCGTGGAAGAAGAAACCGGCGTTACCAGATTTTTATCCAGCTTCCAGAAATCGGCAACGCGATGAACCAACTCGAGAATACTCATTGTGTCTTTTCCTGAAATATGAAAAACTCCCTTTGCATTTTTTTCCGCGCACAACACGCATCCTTCTGCAAGATCCTCTGCAAGTGTAGGTGAACGGAACTGATCATTCACCACATTTATTTTCCGTTTTTTCGTCAATGAATCTTTCGCCCATAAAACAATATTCGATCGGCTGAGCCCGTCCACAATTCCGTAAACGATAATCGTGCGCACAATACACCAGTTGATCTTTGAGTTGATCAATAATTTTTCCGCTTCAATTTTTGTCTCAGCATAATAACTCAAAGGATGCGGTTCGTCTTCTTCTTTGTAAGGGCCATTCTCCCCGTCAAAAACAAAATCTGTTGAAAGATGAATCAATTGACAATTTTGAATTTTGAATTTTGAATCCTGGATAGCATGAACCATGTAACCTACTGAATCTGTATTCAAAATCCTTGCCTCCTCTCTCTTCGATTCACACGCATCCACATTGGTCATGGCGGCCGTATTGATGATCACATCGGGTTTGTGTTTTAATACAACCTGCTCCACTTCTTCTTTCTGCGTAATGTCGAGCGGTTGATACGTGTAACCGTTTTTTTCGCGGATGCGGTTCTCTCCCTTAGATGTTGCGATGATATTCCACTCCGCCTGTCTTTTATTCCGCGCAAGAAGATTATAAACGAGTTTCTGCCCGAGGAGTCCGTTACTGCCGGTGATTAAAATTGTTTTCATTGCTGATTTCCAATTGCACTTTACGTAAGCATCTCCCTTAGCTTTCCTATCTGCTCCGGCGTGCCGAGTACAAATAATTTTCCATCCGGCATGAATTGCGTTTCCGGATCGGGATTGATGATGAATTCACCATTTCCTTTTTTGAACCCTACAATATTCGCTCCCGACTTGTTTCTTATTTCCAGTTCGCGGATGGATTTATTGCGCAACGCTTCCGGAATATTTTCGAATGTAATTTCTTCGAGATTGATGTCAGGACCGCCCTGACCGGTAATGTGATCGATGAATTCTATGACATCTGGTTTTAAAACGAGTGAAGCCATGTGCGCACCGCCGATCTTGTCAGGCATGATCACATTATTCGCTCCGGCAGTTTTTAATTTTTTATCGGAATTATCATCGCTCGCACGGCTGATGATCGTGAGTTTCGGATTGAGCGAACGCGCCGAAAGCACAATGAAAAGATTATCGGCATCCGTTGGCAACGTGGTGATGATGGCCGCAGCACGCATAATTCCTGCTTTCTCCAGCGTTTCATCCTGCGTGGCATCTCCATCGAGAACAAGATCGGAATAGCGGTGCGTAATGGAATCGACGATTTCTCTTTTATTCTCGATCACCACAAATCTCCTGTCATGTTTTTTGAGAATGTGCGCCGCCTGCCGCCCGTTGCGTCCGTATCCGCAAATGATCACATGCCCCCAGAGTTTTTCTATTGCGTTCAATTTTCTTATGGTTGAATAATAATTTCTGAATTCCCCGTTTAAAATATAACTCGTGAGTGAAGAAACAGCAAAAGCAAAAGTACCAAAACCAGTTATGATTAGAAAGATAGTGAACATTTCACCTGTTGAATTCAACGGATGCACTTCCCGGAATCCAACTGTGCCGATGGTATTGATGGTCATGTAAAGCGCGTCGAGAAAAGTGAACCTGCTGTCGATGGTCATGTATCCGGCCACACCGATCATGATCACCAGCAAAAGCATGGCGCCGGAAATGTAAAGACGTTTGAAATATTTGTAAGACCTCATTGAGTATGAAATACGAAAAGTTTACTAAGAGTTATTAAATACTAATTGTGCAAATATACGAATGGAGCATAGAAGACGGAGGATGGAATTATTTCATTTATGGAATCATCAATTCATTATTAAATTCTGTGATCAAGTCCATCTTCAATGCTCCGCCTTCCATTCGTATATTCGCACATTCGTCCCGAACATGTTCGGGATAATTCGTTTCCATGGATCAGCTCAAGCGCAATAGTAATATTCTCGCAAAATATATTCCGGCTCCTGCTGTTCCTTTGCTTGCCGAATGGATCTGGCATTTCAATTTCAAACTCAAAATAAAAAAAAGCCGCGCCACGCGTTTCGGCGATTATCATCCTCCGCTCCCGGGAAAAAATCATACCATCACCGTCAACAACGACCTGAATCAATTTGCATTCCTGCTCACACTCGTGCACGAGATCGCACACCTGCTTTGCTTCGAACGTTTTGGCAACCGCGTAAAACCACATGGCGAAGAATGGAAAGAATGTTTCAAGGAACTGATGCGCCCCTTTATGCGTCTTGATATTTTTCCTGATGATGTGCGTGCGGCCGTGATCGCGTACATGCGCGACCCGCGCGCGTCGAGTTGCACGGATGCACATTTGCTGCGCACGCTAAGAAAATTCGACAAGCCATCTGATTTTATTCACCTCGAAACATTACCCGCAGGAAGCGAATTCATTTACGGCGAAAAAGTTTTTTTGAAAGGAAAAAAAATCCGGACGCGTTACCGCTGTTCACTCAAGAACACTTCACATATTTATTTTTTTTCGGCGCTGGCGGAAGTGAAGAGAGGAATAAATTACGAATGAAACCGAATATGCGAATTGGTTTTTCGTTCGCAATTTATTTCTGATGAAAAACAATCCGTGAATCTGTTTGGATCTGTAATCCAACCTCACAGCATAATTCAATCACTTTTTCGTCATCGAAAGAATATATTTCTCCAGCGACTTCGCTTTATCTTCCGAACCTTTTTCTTTTTTACTCAGCTTCGGCCGGAAAATACGGTGCGGAGCATAATCACTATGTCCGCCGCGAAAACGATTCGAACAACGATCTGATCTTTCGCGTAAACAACCGGTCACTTCCGGATCGGTATCTTTCTCAAAAGTAAATCCTCCGCGCGGGCCTGTGTACGCCTGCCACATTTCGTGTGAACCGGGAATGTACCAGGTGAGATAACCGTTTTTCAGAAGTGTGCGCGGCTGCATGATAGCGCCGGTAAAACTATAGCGTCCTCCACTCGTTCCTTCCGGATCGAAATATTGTGGCGTAATAAAATCAGAAACGGGAACGCCGTTGCATTTGTAAGAATAATCATCGTCTTCGCACGGATCACAAACTTCCACGAGATAACTCACACGCGAATATTCTTTTTTGTCGGGATGTTTTTCAGTCCATTGCTTCAGGCAATTTCCCGGAACAAGACGATTCCCGAATGGATCGACGAGCATCTCCAGAATTTCATGGCTCACCGTGATCGGCCAGTCGCCTGCGTATTCCACGAGTGCGAAGGGTTGTCCCTGTTTGTCGAGATGATATCCTGCAGCATCGGCCACATGATTGCGGATGATGACCGGCCAATAACCAACCGGAATATCTTTTGATTTTTCAAATGCATCAACCGTTGCAACAACTTTCCACAATGGAGAAAAATCACGAATGACCTGTTTCTGCAATGCAGCGGCGACAATATTGAGTTCACTGAGTTTTATTTTTCCGGTGTGGTCCACCAGCGCGATGTGACTTGGTATCATAGCGTTTTTATTTTTTTACGGGGGATTACGAATATACGAAGTGTGTGTGCATAACTTCCACAGGCAAACCAAACAGGGCTGAAAGCCAATGGTGGTATAGGTTTGGGCGATTTTGGTAGCTTTTGGTAGGGTTTTGTTTACTCCTGATTCCCTTTAAATTCGTTAGGTAATCGTAAGGGAAAACCCTTCGCAAAACTACCTAAAAATGCTTCGATTTAAGCCTCGTCTGGCTCCGATTTTCAACCAGCTAGCGAACCGCTCCAAAAGGGCGGTTCGTGGCGTTTTAAGCCTTCCCATTCGCAACCCTCCTTGAGCAAGGCTACACTAAAACAAGCAAGCCAATTGCATGAGCAATTTGCAATTCATTAAATGTCGAACATTCAAAACTAAATGATATGTCAGTAGTATTAAGAAAATCGAAACTCAAAAAGGGATACTCCTTTTATTTCGATATCAGTTATAAAAGTAAACGCTGGACGGAGTGGACGAAAATCCGCATAAGGAATAGCGATACATCGGAAGAGAAAAACGAAAAAATAATTCTTGCCAAGAAAATGAAATCGGAACGTGAGCGCGAATTGATCGTGTTGGGAAAAGGTTTGCCAGGTGAAATTAAATTAAAGGAAATGGATTTCTTTGATGTGTACGATGAACTTTGTTTACCTCGTTTACGTTCTCAACACATCTACCAAAACATTCGGAAGAAAATCAAAAAGTTCAATGGCGAAAAAAATCCACTTCCGATTTTGGCGATTGATAAACCTTGGTTAGCATCTTTCCTCGTATTTCTCAAAAAGGAAGGAATGGTAAGCAATACCGTACATCAGTATTTCGCTTTCATGGGAACGATTTTGCGAGAAGCGATGTGTCTCGGATACATTGTGCAAAATCCGTACAATCTATTCAACAGACATGAACGTCCTAAACTGAAACGACCTAAAGCGGATCATCTTTCGGAAAAGGAACTCAACGCCTTTATTCAGAAAGAAACCACTAAAGTTGATGAACAATTAAGGCAAATGTTTCTTTTCAGTTGTTTCACGGGATTGAGATGGAGCGACTGTCAAAGAGTATCTTGGAATCACATCCGTAACATCCAAAACAACGGCAAGACGGAACAGGTAATAATTCTTACGCAAAAGAAAACGAACGAGGAAGTAATTATACCGCTGACTTCTTCGGCACTTGCACTTATCGAATCACGTAAGCGGGAAAAAAATGGAAACGTTGAGCCAGCTTCTCCATTTATTTTTCCTCGCTGGTCGATTGAAGTGGAAAAGAAAAAAGGTTGGTCGCTACGAGGCATGTTATCAATTCAAATGAGGAAATGGAAAGAGGCAGTTGGTTTTGAAAGACAATTCAAATTTCATCTTGCGCGACATACCTACGCTACATGGCTTATTCAAAACGGAGTTGACCTTTACACGGTTTCAAAACTACTCGGTCACGCGGACATGTCGGCAACAACAATTTACGCGAGAGTCTCCGATCAGGTTAAACTGCAAGCAATAACAAAACTACCTTATATAGAAATTTCAAAACAGGCAAAACATAAATCATTGACGAGAGTAGCATAGGCAATAATAATCTGTTCTATTACGAGGAGCGCGATTTTGCATTCCTCGTAATATGTGTTCTATTTCCGTGTTAATTTCTCAGAGAGGAAATAGAAAATGTATCAGGAGTCACGCTGATGGATTGAATGGGTTTGATTAAAGTATTGAAACGTACCATAACAAATACTATCAGAATTGCGATTACTTAGTTGGACTTTCTGCCTTAAATTTTTCCTCTTGATCAATCAATGGTTTAAACCAATTCCACATTTCTTGTAGTGTTTTAAATTCTTTTGGAATTGGGTGAGAACCAATAAATGCATCTTCAGTTGTAATAGGCAGATAATGGCAAAACCAACTTTCGCTAGTTCTTCTTGGAAAATGTGCAATTACAGAATCAAAAAAATTAGTTCCATAATCATAGTGTCCCGGATGTATGAATTTATCCCATTGTTTTCTCACTTCTTCTTCTGGTCTTATATCAATGATTTCAACTTGCTCCATATTTCTCTTACTAGGATCGCCCCATGCTTCGCTCATAAGACGAATCGCTTCAACATCTGAAGACGGAGCACCATATCCAAAAATTGTAAGTCTCTTAGTAGTTGAAGAGTGCATAAAATCTTTTGTTAACTCCCATTGCCCTATAGTGAAGTCATCTTGATTATAATTTTTATTTGTGACCGGAAATAAAAGTTGAGTGGGTTCAAAATAAACCCCTGAGTCCTTTGGATGTTTTCCCGGGTAACCAGCCTCTCTTAATTCTTTTGAATATCCTATTGCAACGTTGCCATGCAAAAAAGCAATTTGTGGGCTATCCCCACAATTATAGTTTCTACACCATGCATGATATAAAAACGGATCCCAGTTAAAAGTTGCAATCAAATCTTTAGAACGCAGACTCAAAACCAAAAGGTCATAGATTGTGGGCACTGCTGGAAGTTTCATGCTTTTGAAATAATCGCTTACCCTAAATTCAATTTCTTGAATTTCTTTAGATTTTGGATTTGCAGCATGTAACTTGCTGTAAAGATTCTCGAAGTTAGAATCTCTTAAATCTGGCGGAAGTTTTTCAACGATATCTTTTAGCCCTACAACTTCAATAAAATTGTCCATTGATGGAAGTTGTTTTCCACTAGGTTCGGGGTTTTTTATTGTGGATGCAATACTTGCTCCAGCACCAAGAATTACTACATGTCCACCACCTGAAATTACTGTATCAACAATATTTTTTTTTGCCATTGTTAAACTTATTTAAATGAAAAACTCCAACCCCAAGCAAATTTTTTTTCCAATTTTCTACTCTTCTAATATATCAAATCAAAATGCCTTAAAAAAGTCTAAGTCTTAATGGTCTGTTTTTGAATAATTAATACACTTTGATGTTTCGGGAGTGTCGCAAAGTGTCATACTTTTAACCGTATTCTCTTCTTCTAAACTATCTTTTAGTCGAGCCCGTAATTTTTGCAAAAAATTGATTTTTTCTTTTGGTTGCATTTGATCTTCAAAGGGACTTCAAAGAGGGTTGGATTACACTTGGATTTTACTTCGCGGGTACTTCACAGAGGCTTCGCCAGACTTCATGCCTAGTTCGCGAGACTTCGCGGGTACTTCAGCAGCACAAGCACATGCAAACAGAAGAAAAGAAAAGTTTTGAAACGAAACTAAAAGCAAACAAAAGCAGAAAACAGAATATTTTTACCACACTTGACCTTGAGAATCCCAATAATATTATTATTAACACTTGAGAAATACTCGAAAATAGAATATTTTGACAGGGACTTTTCTCGCATTATATAATGTTCGATTTTTGTCAAAAGCTAATACCATGACACAGTTTTATCTAAACATTAGAGCCATTCGCGAGCGAATTGGAATGACAAAAAAACAAATGGCAGAAAAATTATGCATAGAACCGTCTACTTATGGCAAGCAAGAACGTGGGGAAACACATATTACTGTCGAGCAATTATTTAAGATTTCTGAGATTCTCTGTGTCACGCCAGATTATATTATCAATTACCAAAAATATATTGAAGGCTCGGCACTGGATGACCAATTGAGAAAAGAAAATGAAAACATGAGCCGGGCAATTAAAGAAGCCGTACACATTACCAATGATTTGCAAACAAGACTCAATAATCATAGTCGGGGAATTACAAACCTTTTATTTTCAGAGTTAAGCAAATATTCCGCAAAATATGAAGAGCCTCTTTCTTACGAAGAACTATTGAAGTATGATCCAGAAATATTGACTGAGGTATATGATATACATTCAAAACAAGAATATGACGAATGTCCTCTTGTTTACGGTGTTAGTCCTGAAGGAAATTTATTGGCGTTTGCGGAAATGATGGGAGATTCAAATATGTTTTTCTTGTTTGAAATAAATCTCGTTGAGGAGGAATATTTTTTGAAATTATGGAAAGAATATTGTGAGAGATGGGAACCAAAATTTGAAATGAAAGAAAAGGATGGTTGTACAGTTATTTCAACAACAAATCCCATTTTCTCCGAGATGTTGAATGAATTGGATTCGTCGAAAAAAAAGAATGCTTAAGTTCTTCTCGGTAATATTTACTAATCTCTACTACGTGATGCAATCATGAAGTCATACTTACTTCACGTTTTTCTTCAGTAGCAATTAATTCTCTTTCAAAAACAATCCTGCAAATAACAGGTTCTGTGTTAGCGGGTTTTCTATCATACTTATTTCCTGAATCGCCTGCACTAACACGCCAAACGTCAATTTCAGGATAACGAGCCGACAACAACAAGCACAATAATGCAAAAGGTTTCGGTCCCAAAGGAGCCAAAATTATTCGATGAGTGCTTTTAAGGCTCAAACATAAAGATGTTAATTGTGCATCTGTCGATTTCAAATCACCTATCGGATGCTTAAAAACATTTTCCTTACCTAAAGACGAGAGCAGTTGGGCATTGTTCTTTTCTACTACGCTAACAAATTTTTTATCAAAAGCTGGATTTGAGTAGAATGCATAAGTTGTTTTAGGGTCAAGATACTCGACTATTCCCTGTGCTCTTTCCATTTCATATCCTAATCCAATAATAAGAGCTGTGGGTTTATTAGAAGTGGATACACAATATATTCCTGGAATCGGTCCCATATATTTGTTCGGCATGGGCGGTTGCGGATCAGAATATTTTGAAGGGGTATAACTAAAGGTGAGGTCAAGATTTCTAATGATGGAATCTTTGTTAATAAAATAATTAATAATCGTGGCATACCAAACCTTAGTCATGCACGAGTAATCAATTAAAACACTAACATCTTGTTTGAATAAAAAATCTTGAAAAACATCATTTAGAATTGTAATAATAGATTCACAGCTACCTTCTTTAGCAGGATAAGGAAGATACCCCAGACTTTTAAAAATGGCATCATTCTTTATTCTTTGTTCATGATCCTGCCATTCTTCAAAAGCAATTACTATACGTTTTGAATTTTGTTCCTCTAATTTTTGAGCAAGACTAGTTGCTCGAGTTTCATACCCTGATGCAACAATAATAACATCATAATTTGAAGCACTTAGTTCATTTAACTTTATTTGATTCGCATATTTAAGTTTCATTATAAATTATTTTTTAAAATTAAATGGTAATTCAGTTTGATTGGTTAGTACAGATTTTCGAGTACCTGTTACGGTTTTTTGAGGGCTCATAATAATTTCTTTCCCTGTCAAACATTTGCTGAGCGGAATTGCAGCATACTTCCTTAAAGGAATTTTAAATAAAGGAGATAATAAATAAGAAAGTCTAAATCGTTTACCACGCATCTCAAAATCAAAACTGTTTTCAGCAGGGTCGATCAAGATAATTGCACCTTGATAAGCTCCTTTTTCCAAAATTTTTATGATACTAGGATTTAAACCCTTGTCGATAGTAAAAGTGCTATGCGGATCACGTTGAAATTTGTCGATGACAATTTCATTAAAAAATGTATCTCCAACTTCTTTTAATATTCCTGACAGAGTATACATTTTATGTTTTGTTTGAAAAACTGCGCCTGGAATAGTTTTTATAACATTATAAAATTGATCAGCTATATTTTTTAGAACCATTGCTTGTGAAGCGTCACTAATTTTTTGAATTCTATTATTGTTGCATTTTGTAAGTATAGCCTCTACTATCCCAATCAACCATCTCGGATTACCGTCGCATATCCTATAAATTACTTCCTTGCCGTAAAATAAAGTTGAAGCTTTGCGAGAGCGAGCTTTTCTATTTTTAGATTTTATGTCATAAGTGCTATAATAATTCCTGAAATAAACAATGGGTTTTATTTTACGTAAAACAGTGTCTAGTTTCCTCCTATTTTCAACTCCGACTTGGGGGTTTTTAGGATTAATATGATGTCCTTGGAGAAGTTTTCTCAAATCAGGATCATCCTTAGCAAGGTCAATAATTTGCTTCCATGTTTCTCCTCCTTCTTCATAATCTTTTTTTTCATGATCTTTTCTAAACAATGGATTGGAGCCGAAAATCAATTCAGGTTCAATATCTCTATTGAATTTTTTGAACAAAAGCGATTTCAGAATAGCTTCACTAAATTCTTGATATTTATCTCTCTTGCCATGTGGCCACATTTTTACCAATTTCAAATCGTTATTCGGAGACGCAGAGATATTGTCAGAAATAGACAAGATGGGACTAGCACTTAATTTGTATAAAATCTTTTGAGTTCGGCTCCTTAATGAATTAAATAATCGATCCTGTAACCAAATTGGGGCTAATTCTAATTCATCAAAACACAGGGCCCACCTAGGATTATTAGTTATTTTATATATTCTTTCAAAAGCTGAAATAGCATTTATAATAACAGGGTCATAATCAATAAAGAAAAAATCATTTTCTAATTTTACTTCACTATCATCGACACAATTAAATATTGTCTTTTGTATATGTCTATTTAATAAATCTGCCCGCCTTAATAAAGACTCTTTAACCATTGCAATGTTTGGTATTGTAGGAGGCAATGACCAGCCTTCAATCAAAGTTTTTGACAACTCAATTTCTTGTGATATATCATTGTTTTCAATTTTATATTTTAAAATATTTTCAAATGTTTCACATAAGGCATATAATACGTTGGTAGTTACCGCAACTTTCGAAACAGCCAAAGCATATTTAGGCATGCTTTTCAATTGTTCATTGTAAGAATCTTTTTGCGCATTCCAATAAATGTCTGTAGAAATATAAACAGCATAGAAACTAATTTTTTGCCTGAATTCTTCTGCTAATTCGTCCTTCCATGAGTATAATGCTGGCAACGTTAACATTTTCATTAAGGTTGTTTTCCCACAACCGCGCGCTCCTAATAATACTGTATGATTATCCTGAACCAACTCTTTATAATCAGAATTTGAAATAAAAGTTTGTGCAACATCTTCTGGTTTAAGATGTCGTGCATTATATGAAATATGAAAACTTTCAATATTTGTCACGGCTGCGATGGATTATATGGTTTACCAATAATTTTTGGTCGATTAGGTAACGGAGGATGAGTAATTATATTAAATCGAATCTCAAGACTATTTCGAAATTCAATACACTCGTCTGGCGTCAAGAACTCAACTTCTGGTACTTCTTTAATGAATTTTTCCCAATCCATAAAATCCTTTGTAATTACCCTATCCGTATCATTTATCAAATCGACTATTTTACCCTTAAATCCAAATCCGGAGTGTACGGGGAAACCATCATCACCTGAATCAGCAAGTTTCCAACCTATGTTTGGTAAGTATTCCCACGTTTTTATTTTTCCGTAAGACGCATTTTCTGTCTTTGTAAGGGTGACCAGATGAAAAGTATTTCGTTTACCATTTAATATTTGGTTTGTTGTTGCTGAAAAGCTTCCTGCCGAAAAAATCGGAACAGAACTTCCACTGCCAGGAGCATACCTTAACCAAGGATCATGCTTATGTCCGTGTATAAGTAAATCAAATTTATACTTGTTCAGTAAATCGATTAACTCATTCCCGCCAACTATCACGTCGCCTGAACCCAATTTGAATCTTTCATGTGGCAGTGGGTGATGATGACAAAGTGCTAATTTCAATTTATCATCATTTAGGTTTGACAAATATTTTTCAATTGCCTCTAGTTGTGTGGGATCAACTTTGCCTTTATCTATTTCACTTTGAGTGTGATGAAAAAATACGGAATTGATAACAAGAATACGTACATTCTCTTTTTCCACAAAAGTGAAACCATTAGCCCAAAATTCATTGCATAGACTAACTTCATTAATCGGAAATCCCTTTTTTATTCCTTTTGCTATTGTATATATATCAGTAGAGCCAATATGTCTGGAGTCAACATCATGATTACCTAACGTGGAAATTATTTCATCAACTTTTAGTGCTTGCCCAATTTCTAAAACGAACCCCCAGCCATCAATAAAACCTTGCTGATCGGCTCTGTTTGCAACATCTCCCGGACATAACAAATAATCAATTTTCGAATCTACTATCGATGGAAGTATTTCAAGTAATGCTTGAATCGGATGATCTTTCGATGGGGATCTTAATTTATTTGAAGTCAAATATGAATCAATAGGCCACTTGTCATCTTTAGGATGGTAGCAATGCAAATCACTCATGACTGCAATATTAATTACCGATATTTTTTCCTGAGTTTCCAAAGCTACTTCTTAACGTTAGTAATAATTAATTCATTAAAAACACCTCTTGTTTTATTTCTTCCACCAACTTTACTATAGCGACTCACAGACTTTATCTTACCAACTCCTTGATATAATTTTCTAATTGAAAAGTGTGCTGCATTTGATAAAATGAAATAGGCTCCTCTACGATCAATTTCTTTTATCATATTGGCAAGCTTCTCTTGATCTTTCCATGAAAATAATTTGCTGTTATATTCTATGAACCCATTATTTTCATGAGCAACAGTATACGGAGGATCTAAATAAACTAAATCATTAGCTCGAATATTATTCAAAGCCTTACTAAATTCTCCTTGCTTAATATTTACACCTTGCAAAATTGAATTGACCCGATGCAAATTTTCCTCCGTTACAATATCCACATTAGTCCTTTTGCCATAAGGAACATTGTAATTCCCTTGTGGGTTAACACGATAAATGCCGTTGAAAGAAGTTCGATTTAAATAAATAAATCGCGCGGCTCTTGCGTGATCTGCACGACATTTCATACTTCGAATTCTATAGTATTCGTCCTTCGTATTTGCAAATGTTCTCAGATGTTTGATTACATTTTCTATGTTATCTCTTAATTGAGAATATACATTGATCAATTCGTCATTTAAATCGTATAGATATACTTCCTTAGAAGGATTTAAATGGAAAAACATGGCTCCTCCACCGAGAAAAGGTTCATGATAATTATTGTAATTCACGGGTAAAAAATCATCTATACAGCTTGATACAAGCCATTTTTTTGATCCTGTCCATCTCAGGAATGGGATAGCTTTTGTTTGAAGTATATCTTCTATGACTTGGGGTTCTGACATAAATCGAGCTATATAGCTATAGGGGCTTTAATTGATGGGTGAGCGTTATATCCTTCTAGTTGCAAATCTTCATATTTGAAATCAAAAACCGATTTTATTTCAGGATTTAGTTTCAATGTTGGATATGGACGAGGCTCGCGAGCCAACTGCTCTTTTACCTGATCGAGGTGATTAAGATAAATATGAGTATCCGCCAAAGCGTGAACAAATTCACCGGGCTTGTATCCTGTCACATGAGCAACCATCATAGTCAACAATGCATAAGAAGCAATATTGAATGGAACACCTAAGAACATATCCGCACTTCGTTGATACATCATGCAAGAAAGTCGTCCATCAGCTACATAAAACTGAAACAGTACATGACATGGAGGTAAGGCCATCTTTTCGATATCAGCAACATTCCATGCACTTATGAGTAATCGGCGGGAGTCTGGATTTTTTTTAATGCTTTCGATAACACCACTAAGTTGGTCAATGTGTCTTCCGTCGGGTGCAGGCCAAGAGCGCCATTGGTAACCATATACAGGACCAAGTTCTCCTCCCGGTTGCATCCACTCGTCCCAAATACTTATGCTATTATCATGCAAGAATTTGATATTGGTATCTCCCCGAAGAAACCAAAGGAGTTCATATGCAATAGATTTGAAATGAAGTTTTTTCGTAGTAATTAAAGGAAACCCCTCCTCGAGATCAAACCGTATTTGATTTCCGAAAGTACTTAAGGTACCCGTGCCCGTTCTATCAGCTTTTTTAACCCCGTTTTCAAGGACATTTCGGAGCAGGGTTTCGTATTGGTTCATATAATCGGCAATATAACCAACGAATATAAGGTATAGAACCCCTTTTGTGATATTCTTGTAAAGAAAAACATATACTGTATATAAATTAAAAATTTAAATTACCATCAATCATTTGGTAAAACAGCTAATTTGCACTTGCGTTATTTAACCCAATTAACTACCTTCTTCCTTTCCATGGAGCATGTGTTCAAAATGACTAACAGGGGTATTTTCCTGAATAAGGAAATTATGATTCCATATTCTAAAACCAATCTTCCCAAACGGGTATTTGCTTTTCGTGAAAACCGAACAATAATGTGGCTTGTAAATTTATTAGGTGTAGACGGTCCGTTTTATGTTGAAGTGAAAAGTTATTCCTTTGAAGATCATACGCGGTTCGAAAGCCAGCAAAATGAATTAAATATTGATCGGCTCATATTTGAGGGACTAGATTGGAATTTATTGGAACCTTTACTAACAAGCTATCAAACGATAGCTTTTGCGAGCATCGCCAAAAATACTGCGCCCAAATCCAAAGGCAAAGTCGAACCAGGATTTGGAACAGCTTTTGGGAAACAAATAAATCCGCATCAACATCTTTTCCCGGTTAGTCATGAATCGAAAAACGTTTTTGGTACAGTGGATATTAACCATCCTGCGATTATATCCGAATCCCCTTTTCAACAAAACATTAATGTAAATTTTTCCGTTCCATTTTCTCATGTCATTTTTCATGACGGGTATGTTTCGTTTCAACATAGAATAAAAGAAGTTTATTCTGTTGTTGAATTTCGAATTGATAACGAATACATCAGAAAAGAATATGATACCGTTAAAAACTGGTTTTCTCGCAAACTTGGCGTGAAACGAATAGAGGTTCAAGCAATTATAAAAGTGGAAAGTGGTGATGTTATTTCAGTTGAAGCAACTTCTCCCGAAATTCAAGCAATCAATCCTGCTTTGATCGAAAAGATAAAAGAATATCGCACTTTGGAACTTGTTAAAGCCGCCCCACAATTAGTTGATAAGTCATTATATACGGCAGATGATGTATTCTCAGCATTGTCTTTCGAAGAAAAAGGAAATGTTTTCGCGCAAACGGACGCTCAACTTCTTAATATCCTGATGCAAAAAACCGCCGTGCGAAGCCGTGAACAATTGCAATTGCTTTCTAATTATCATTCCGAAGAAATCAAACTTCGATTTACGCTCAAACCGAGTTTTGGTTTTGTTTTCCTGATTAGTTGCGGAGGTTACAATCATTTTATTTGGGAACTTTTGGAAACGCACGCGACTTATGTTTGGAGTATTCCCGAATATTTGGGTGAGGCTGACGAACACTATAATCAAATCGAAGAAATTATAACTGGAATTAATAAAGGTGGCAGGCAATCATACCGTCGGAAATACAAAAATGGTGAAACGGATAAGAATGCTATCTTTCGCTTTATTGAGCGATAACTAAATATTATCTGAGATGAGGATAGCCATACCGCTTATGTTTACGCTGACAACAGCGTTAATAACCTTCTGGTATTCCCTTTATACACAGAAATATCAAAGTCTGTTTGTTACCTCGGCACTGAATCTGATTTGCTATGTAATAATAACCGCTATTGCTTACTTCTGGGAAGGTTCAATTTCCGCAACGTCAAAATTCAAATCTGCTTGTTTCGAATCATACGTTATTCCATATCTCGTTCTGAATGTTGTATACGTATGTATATGGTATTTTTTAACAGTGAAAAAAGGAGTTGCGTACGCAGGAGTATATGAATCTTCTTACTTAATAGTTCTTGTGCTTCTAGGCATATTCTTCAATCATGAGAAGTTTGACCTGAGATTTTTTATTGGTGTACTGTTAGTTTGCGGCGGAATAATCTTAATCGAATCAAAATGAAAAAGGGGCTTACTAAAGAATGGAAAAATCTCGTGGAATATCCTAATGGAGTAACACTGAACTTTACAGAAATTCCCGGAGTGATGTTTAATGCGAAAAATGTATCCAACTGTTCGATTACAGGTAACATGTCGCGTAAGCATCGCTTAAATCACACCAACCTTATATCATCCCGTATTGAAAACCTTAATGCCAAGTCTGTAAGTTTTTATAATGTCGACTTAAAGGATTGTCACATTAATCGATCAACGTTTCAAAATTGCAATCTGAATCATGCCTCACACAACAACAACCTTTTAAGCAATAGCCACTTCTCAAAATGTACTTTTAATCAGACTGCAATAACCCTGTCAGATTTTAGAGACTGCACATTTCAGGAATGTGATTTCACGAACGTGATCATTTCCGATTGCAGATTTTTCAACTGTTCGTTTGCGAAATGTACAACCTCAAATAAAATGATAGAGTCAAGCATTCTACTTGACTGTAGCTTTAGCTATTCCAGATTAGAATATGAAACTATTACAGGAAATTTTGGTATTGAAGCTTCAAGGTGCGACAACTGCACTTTCGTGTTCAGGCAGAGAGGCGACAAAAAAATCAATTTGACCGAGTTCACAAGCGAGTTATCCAAATTCCAAAATACGTCAAACAGAATTGAAGAATTCAGGTTGGCTTACTTTCTCAAACCTTCGATAATCTCGGAACCCAGTGATGAAGTGGAAAGCCTATTCGTTGTAAATGATTGGATTGGTTTGAGTAAAAACCCCAACCGATTTAGACTACACATCGAAAGGCTTCACGAATTTCTTCTTTATCAATTTGATCAGGACAAGGTTCGACTGAGAACCTTAGCTCAATTGTTTGAGGTGAGCGCAAAATTATCGGATGCCTTTGCAAGCAAACCCGAATTTATCGACTTGCAAAGAACATCAGATGGGGTTTTTCTTTCGCTTGAGCGAATTCTGGAAAAGTATTTGGATGCCGCTGAGGATTTGCTTCTGGATTATGAGGAAGCAGGTTATTGCCGGATTCTTGTCGAGGGACCACTTGAAAAAGAGTATTACTATGAAAAACTCAGACCATTACTTGACATAGCGCCCGTAACTTTTGGAAAGATTGTAAAACACAATTCACCAAATGAACTGTATTTACACTGGGAAAAAATAAAGGATGCATGGCCTTATATCTTGTTCATTTTTACAACGAAATTCAAAGTGGAGCTTAATAAATTAGATGTGCAAACGAGAAAAATCAGAAGTAAGGAAAATAATATTCTTAGAGATAATCAGATGTTTAAGATCGAAAATACTGGCTTAAATAAGTCAGAAGCTCTTAGTTTTCGCCTTAAAACTTTATTGCCTGGCCATCACGAATTGTCTTTAGTCGTACAATTCAGTTTACCCCGCTATAAGCAACTAATGAAAACACTCAAAGGCTGGATAAATTTTGAACCAAAGTCTTAGGAAATTCAGAGACTTTCGAATGAACTCATTATTTCAAGCCCCTTTAACAGATGATGTTCCCGGTTAAAATAATTGAGACGAACAAATTCAAATCCTTTATGTCTCGCAAACCCCATACTTGATCCAACAATTACTGGCATTCTGGATCGGGCACAATATTCTAAAAATTCACCTCTCTGTAATTCCGAGCGCAACTTAATTACTGCAGATCCAATATACCCGTTGACGATCGGAGATACAGAACAGCTTGTTCCTTTCAGCTGCAAGTCTACTTTACTGCGAAGTTTCAAAACCTGATTATTTGCTGCACGAAGAAGCGCCGAAAATCTGTTTACGTCTTTGCCCATTTCCGCCGCTAACATTAGACTATAATAATCCAAAGCCCCTTGCATGACCTCCATTTCTTCAGCGATCTGATCTCTATATTTTTCGTGGTGTATAAGACATGCCAAACGCACTCCATTAATTCCAAGACCCTTAAAAATGCTCCTTATTTTTATCACGTTAGGATATTCGGCAAAATTGAAATCACTTAATGTGCTAGGAAAGAATTGTTCGGTCGCTTCATCAATAATCAAATAGTTTTGTTCCCCCAATACGTGTGACAAAGCAAGAAGATCTTTGACTTCTTGATTAATCCCTAGTGCAGTTCGGGGTTGGGTAAGAAAAACAGCACACGGAGAATTTTTCTTGATTAAATCCGGATCTATAAATAGTTTGAATTGCTGATCAAGGAACGATGGCACCCGAATGATCTTAAAGCCAAACGTTTCAGCCTGATAGAAAGTGGCAAAATAGAAGGGGGCCTCTAGAATAATAGTTTTTATTCCTTTAGCTATCAAAAATGCAAGTGCAATAGCTGATCCGACTGTAGCGGAGTGGCAAAGGGTTAAATTTTCAGGTTGTAATTCTCTTTTTTCCCAAGAAGAAAGCAGAGGTATAATATCTCTTTTAATGTGATGCAGTTGACTGTAAAAATCAGAGTAGTACTTCTGAATTTCTTGTGGAAAAGATTTATCCTCACTTACACAGGAATATGTGTCAAGCCATCCAGATGGATCAGCAGACATTTCTCCACTTTCTCTTAGTGGCAAGAATAAACGTTGATTTAATTCCGAATAATCATCTTTCTCAAAGAGATAATATTTAGTTATCCTGCATTAACCATTCACAATGCAATTAATAATCTCGGGTGCTTAACGCTTAATATTTCTTTCTGTTTATTTGCATTTACGTGAGTGTATATCTGCGTTGTATTAATAGAACTATGCCCCAGAAATTGTTGAATGTATTTAATGTCAACATCTTGTTCAAGAAGTAGCGTTGCGAATGAATGTCGAAATGTGTGAGGCGTGATATGTTTTTCTACGCCAGCTTTCTTCGAATATTTAGAAATCATAATCCTAATCGATTGCTCTGAGAGTTTTGATTTTCGTCGATTGAGAAAAAAACATCCCTTTTTTCTGGCTTGTTTGAAAAACATAGTTTCATATTTGCTTAAAGAATGAAGCACGGCTTCATGACAAATCTGAATGATACGTTGACGACTACCTTTTCCCATGATTCTTATCTGTCCAGATTTCAAATCAACATCTTCAGGTCGAAGACAACACACTTCTGAAACACGCATGCCAGTAGCAAACATTAATTCAAGAATTGCCTGATTGCGGGCTCGCTCTTTATAACGGACAGAACGAATGTTATACTCTTCACTCCCAACTTCGCTTTGTGCGTGACTAAGAATTTTTTTTACTTCTACTAAAGTCATTACTTTAGGAAGCATTTTTGGTTCCTTTATTTGAATTCTCATCTTTCTGAATGGATTAATCAAGATCTCGTCTTCGAATTCCAGAAAGTTGAACATTGTTTTCAGCGTTGCAACTTTTCGGCGAAGAGTCTTTGGCTTCACATCTTTCAAATGATGTAAATACGATTTAATAGAGTGCTTGTCAATTAAGGTTAATTCTTTCGCAAGTTTTTCTTGATTGAGAAAGTTCAAAAATTGTTTGCAGTCAAGCTCGTATGCTTTCATAGTTTTAGAGCTAAGTTTTTTTTCGTAATGGCAATGGAATAAAAATGCTTTAATTGCTTCGTGGATTGTTTTCATAGTTTTTATATGTTGGTAAGGACAAAAGTGTACATCAGGCGACTTGAAAAGGTGGGGTATCAATCAATTTTTGGGAAGATTCACTGCTTTGTGATAACATTTCTATCTGCGTTTTGTTATCTTGTTGAACAAGCGTTAACTAATGACGAGAAAAGAAGAATCTATCATTCAGGAAAATCTATCCAAACTCTATTTGAGATTGAATGGATATTTTACTTCGGGGTTTGTGCTTCATTCAAATCAAGACGGTAAGGAAATTGGAGAAGTAGACATACTCGCTGTCCGATTTCCCCTTCATTCTCAAGATGAAACCGAACACAACTCTTCGCCTTATCTTGAAGTACCAAATAATATTGATATTGTGGTTTCTGAAGTTAAGAGTAAAGGGCAGCAACTTCATTTCAATGACAGTTTATTAATTCCAGAGTCTTGGGAAAAAATTCTAAACTGGATTGGTTTATTTGAAAAGAATTCAATAAAACAGATTTCAGAAGAGATGGTTAAGCTTCTCAAACCAAATAAAAAGGAGAATAATTTTAAAAGTTGTCCAATCAAAGTTTCTTTTGGGATAGTTACTATTAGACCAATTATTTTTTCCGTTGAAAGAAATACATCGCATAATGAATCTAAATTTATTTCTTGGGAAGAATTAAACGGATTTATTTGGAATTGTTTTTGCCCTGTTCCCAAATCGAGAACAGATTGTGGAACTCGGTACGGTTTTGATTTATGGGGTTCGGAATTTTCCGAAATAGTAGTAGCATATAAAGGGCGACAAAAAGAACAGGAAAAATTTGAATCTATAAAGGAATTATACGAACAATTGTCTAATCAAAGGAAACTAAAGGAAAAATCAGAAAAGTCCTAATGCACTATTCCCATATAGGCGTTAGGGATTCGTTAGGAAGGGAAAGTTACCAACGGCACACAGCATTGGTCACCAAGTAGATGTACTCGAATACATACGAATATACGAATTGGGAAGATTACAGGATGTGAGGATATACAGATTGTGCGTTGGTCATCGCGAGTGAAGCGATCTTGCGTGTGGGCTCTTTAGTAATCTGTATTATCTGTAATCCTCCCTCAGATCAATCCTCTCGCTTTCAACTCAAGATATTTATTGATCGTGTTCACCGTTAAATTCTGCGGAGCCGTGTACACTGCGTGAATTCCGTACTTCTCTAATTCTTTTACAATTAATTTTTTCTCGTACGCAAATTTTTCCGCGATGGTCTGGTAATAAATTTCCAGGATGGTTCGTGGTTTTTCCGGGAAGGGGTGAAAGGGCTGTTAACAAGAATCAGTGCAATCAAGACAACCTGAAAGCTAAAATCCGGGCCTATATTGAGTAAAATAAAAATATGCAGTAGAATAAGAAGGATTCCCCATATCCTATGCCAGGAAGGGCGGAAAGCAATAAATACGGATACAAGTTCTATGCAATAGGAGCACAGCAGCAAAAATGTAAAAACGGGTGAAATAAAATTTTTTGGCATACTTCCTAAAATGGATTTGTGGTTAGAAATAAATTCGGTAGCTGCAATATCCCGCGCCAGCCCTTCGTTAGACAAAGCTGAAACCTGCCCTTGGTACAATTGATAAAAAATGCCCGCTATTTTAAACAGTCCCGATGCAGAATAACTGGCAAGAATGAAAAGCTGCAGCCCCCATATGATCTTAAGGTAATTTACCTGGTTGATTTCTTTTTTCTTTGATCGCTCAGGCAAAAAAATAAATAAGAAAGAGGCGAGAAGGAATAAATGCAGGTAATGGTCTGTCTTGCCGAAAGAACTAACCAACGCAAGATATAGAAACAGAGACAGGAATACTGCAATGCGGATAAACCGATAACGGGTTCCGGCACAAACAGCCAGAAATGTAGTTAATGGAAAGGCTAACATAATAGAATTTACCGAGGATGACCATTCCGCCAGATTTATCCAGCGCACAGGCCATAATGGAAGGAATAGTTCTTCCGAAGAAAGAAGTGTATGCCACTTCGGAAAGGGAGAGAAGCCGGACAAACAAAGAAGGGATATGGAAAATAAAACACAGTAAAATAATTTTACGATGATCACTGAGCGTTTGAATTT
Organism: Bacteroidota bacterium; assembly: GCA_016194975.1. Classification (NCBI taxonomy): domain Bacteria; kingdom Pseudomonadati; phylum Bacteroidota; species Bacteroidota bacterium. Next base: position 42,616 of record JACQAM010000014.1, on the reverse strand, counting down.
CTTTTCCGTTTCAGTGGAGAAAATAGCATCGCCGCCAGCAATTGACCGGTCCCAAAATAAATGAATTAATCGGTGAATCATTTAATTTTTGAGATCAATTCCGTGTGAATTTTATTTTCGCAGGCCGCAGCCATGTAATCGCCTGTTAATTTGACAAACCAGGCATTCGGGTAATTTTTGACCTTTCGCTGAATGCTTTCAGGAAAAACAATTGGATTGTTTGTGTGATTTTGGCCCAATTCCTTCAGAATATATCTGAAATATTTTCTTTCTGTATCCGATAACGAATCATTTCCGGCTAAAAGAAATACAGAATTGTTTTCGCCCTGATTGAGAAGTATATCATACTCTTCCATCTTATTTGGAATGACCGAGTAAAGTTTAAAAGCAGAAAAAGGGAAAATTTCAGAATAACAATTGGTAATAATGCTGATAAGGAAGTAACCTGAAATAAATAACGGAATAAAATAACGAATTGCTTTTGTTCCCAATTTTATAAAATAATTATCCTATTTCAAACTTACCCAATTATACTATGATAATCCATCTCCTCGAAAATTCTTAACAGCCAGGCATCGAATTCCAGATAATACAGATATACAGATTGTGCGTTGGTCATCGCGAGTGAAGCGATCTTGCGTGTGGGCTCTTTAGTAATCTGTATATCTGTAATCCTCCCTCAGATCAATCCTCTCGCTTTCAACTCAAGATATTTATTGATCGTGTTCACCGTTAAATTCTGCGGAGCCGTGTACACTGCGTGAATTCCGTACTTCTCTAATTCTTTCACAATTAATTTTTTCTCGTAAGCAAATTTTTCCGCGATGGTCTGGTAATAAATTTCCTGGATGGTTCGTGGTTTTTTATTCAGGAAAGAACGTAACTCTGTATTCTCGAAAAATATCACGACGACCAGATGATCTTTCGCAAGCCGCCGGAAATATAAAAGTTGCCGCTGCATACTCGACAGCGTTTCGAAATTTGTGTAGAGCAACAATAAACTCCGCTGCGTTACACGTTGCTTGATGGCTGCATATAATTTTCCGAAATCACTTTCCTGGTAGCCCGTCTTCGCGGCGTAAAGCAGTTCCATGATTTTATACAACTGCAATCCTCTCCGCTCTGCCGGCAATTGCGTGTGAACTTTTTTCGAGAACGTAACGATTCCCGCTTTATCATATTTCAGCATAGCGATGTTGCTGATGACGAGACTTGCATTGATCGCGTAATCGAGCAGTGTCATTTCTTCGAATGGCATTTGCATCACGCGTCCCATGTCTATCACCGAATACACTTGTTGCGATTTTTCATCCTGGTAAGTATTCACCATCAGTCTTCCTCTTCGCGCAGTTGCTTTCCAGTTCACTCTCCGCGGATCATCGCCACTCACATATTCCTTGATCTGGTCGAACTCCATGTTCTGCCCCATGCGGCGGATCTTTTTTATTCCGGCTTCTGTCAACCGATTCGAGATCGCGAGTAATTCATAACGTCGCATCTGGATGAAGGACGGATAAACAGGAACCATCTGCTCATTATCGAAACGGAAACGGCGCATCATGAGGCCGAGCATGGAAGTGGTGATCACATTCACATAACCGAAAGTGTATTCTCCCCTGCGCACGGGCCGCACATGATACGTTAGTTTTTTCGCTGCGAACGGGCCGAGAAATCCTTTGAACGAAAGATCGCGCGCCTGGAACTGCACCGGGAGTTCATCGATCACATTGATAAAAACAGGAAAGGGAAATTTATTTTCTATAGTGATGGAAATTTCATTCTGGTCGCCGTTCGAAAGTTTATCCATCATATCCCTCCTTGCAAAAATTCCTTTCGGCCTGCTCCACAATAAAAGAAAATCAGCGACAACAACTGCGGGTAATGCGTAAGCAGAAATTTTTGCGATCGGGTAAAGTGCATCGCTGAAATAAAATGAAATACCAATGCCGGCGCCAATTAGCAAAGGCAAAGCTACCGTCGCATAATTGAAGCGGACTAATTTTGTAACGCGGAGAACGAACATCAGAATAAAAACTGCGCCGCCGGCAATGGAAGAAATAATACAAATGATAAAGGCATTCTCCTTGTACTCGGGCACGAGATACGCAAGCACGCACAGCAGCGCGAGTAACCCGCACACGAGAAAAAATCTCCCGGAAAAAAATATGGATCTCCAGAATTTCAATTACCTCGGAATTTCCACTTGCTGAATAATTGTTTTTACTACGTCGCGTGATGTTTGTCCTTCCATTTCTTTTTCAGGTGTGAGCATTACGCGGTGCTGCAAAACAGGAATTGCTACTTCGCGAATATCATCGGGCGTTACAAAATCTCTTCCGCGCATGGCCGCGATCGCTTTCGCACTCGTGAGTATTGCGAGCGACGCGCGCGGTGATGCTCCGAGATAAAGTGCGCTGTTGTTTCTCGTCATGTTCACCATTTGCGCGATGTACATCAGAAGATTCGGCTCCACGTGCAAACTGTAAACTTTCTGGCGGTATCCTTTCAGTTGTTCTGCAGTCACCACCGGTTTCACACTGGTGAGATCCATGGAATTTTTCCGCGCATGAAAATCGGCGAGAATTTTTGTTTCATTCGCCAGCGTCGGATAATCCACATCAATCTTGAAAAGAAAACGATCGAGTTGCGCTTCGGGCAAACGATAAGTTCCCTCCTGCTCCACCGGGTTCTGCGTGGCCACCACCATGAATGGCGCATCAAGCAATCTTGTTTTTCCGTCAACAGTCACCTGCCGTTCTTCCATCGATTCGAACAATGCAGATTGTGTTTTTGCAGGAGCGCGGTTGATCTCGTCAATGAGAACGATATTCGCAAAGATGGGCCCTTCGCGATATTCAAATTCATTGCTCTTTGCGCTGAACACACTCGTGCCGATCACATCCGAAGGCATGAGGTCGGGCGTGAATTGTATGCGCGAAAATTTTACCGACACCGTTCGTGCGAGCAATTTTGCCGTGAGTGTTTTTGCAACACCGGGAACACCTTCAATGAGAACATGCCCGTCGGAAAGTAAAGCGGCGATGAGCAGATCGACGGTGCGTTCCTGTCCTACTATTATTTTTCCGATCTCGGTGCGAATATCGAGTACGGCTTTTTTCAGATCCTCGAGTGGGATCCTGTTCGTGAATACTTGTGGCTGGTCTGACATGGTATTTGTTTTCTTGTTATTGAATTTATTTATGGCGGGTGGATTACGGATTTTTACGGAGAATACAAATTACAGAAAAAACGAATTTACAGATGAAGTAAATCAAACAGGTCTGTACATCTGTTGAATCCGTAATCTGCATTCTCCGTAAAAATCTGTAATCTTCCCTCATATCACCGTTTACTTTTTGTATTGAAATTCCTGATCTGTTCTTCGAGTCGTTTCAGTTCATTGGCAGAAACACCCGGCGCTTTACGCAGGTAATCTATCGTGCTGAATAACTGGCGCACTTCATCGCGCTGCATGCCCGAAAGATTTTCGAGGCGCACTAAAAATTTCTCGTCGAACACATTGGTCTGTACATAAAAACGCGAGCGTACCGATTCGAGAAAATAATTTATTTTTTTGTAAACGATATCGCCGTGGTTTCCGAGATTGTAATACAAAGCGCCCACCTGCTCCACGAATTCAAGTGTGGAATTAGCAGGAGGAGTGACCACGGGAACGGGACGCTGACGCCTTTTGCCACCGAGAAAAAATCCGATGAGCCCGGCAATGATGAGTACCACGTAACCTAACCGCAAAGCTGGTTCGGAAAAAATATAGCGACGTGTATCGTCATTTTCTTTCCGCCCGATCTTGTAATGTGTGTCAATAAAAGTTTCCTGCGATGGAAGATACGAGACTACGTTCAGCAGATAATCCACGGTATTCGCATTCGCTGCATAATAATTTCCAAAAGCGTCGGGCAATGTGTGAATGAAAAAAGATCCTTTTCCCTTCGGGATGCGCAAATAATTCGCATATCCTCTCCCATCCTGCCCGAGAACAATTGAACGCAGTGTATCGAAAGCGGTGAATGCAAGTTCGTAAGTGGTATGATCAAAACTTGCATTTTTTTTCAGGTGCAAAGAAGGATTCACAAGATTGGATTCCACAAAAGCATTTCCCTGGTTCACCATTGAACCGAGCGTAGTGTTGTTCGGTTTTTTACTGATGTCAATGTACAGCGGATCGCCCAATTGAAATTTCAGTGTGTCGGCGAGTAAACCGAAATCGCGAGCAGAGATGAGCACATCATTTCCCGCTTCCACAAATTTCACAAGGTTCACCACATCCTGCATGGAAGGAGAGAAATCACTGTTCACAAAAACATAATTATGATCGGTGAATTTTTTTCCTGCAAGATTCTGGTAGGCGGTGAGATTGATGTGATCTGTTTTTCCGCCCATCATTTCACCGAGGTACTGATCGAAAATATAACAGCCGTAAGGATTCTTCGACGACATCGTGAAATTATCTTTCCAGTCCACGCGTTTCGCTGAAGCTTTTTCCGACATGCGGAACAGCACGAACAGTACGATCGCGAGCAGGAGAAAGTAGGGCCAGTTCTTTTTCAAAATTCTTTAAATAATTTTAGCATGAAATGAAAAACCTGCTTGTCATCCTTATGAGATTTTTCACCTGTGTACCTGCGTGAAATAGTCTTAGGACTTTGCGGTTAAAAAAAATATGGGACAGTAACCGCGAAGGCGCGAAGTTGAACTGCAATAAAGCAAATGGTCCCTTAATCATTATTTTATTTTTCTTTTCAGAATTCATTTTGATGAGTCGATGTGTGAATGAAATATCCTGAATTTATCTTCAGCATCACCATAGGAATTTTCATCGACGGGAAAATCGCCGTACCAGATGTGGTCATACACATAACTCACATCGCCGAATTCATTCTGCAATACATTTCCACTGAGTTCGTAATAATAATCGCTGTTGGTCTTGTCGGTTTTCCACGCCACGAGTTCACGATCGGTGAGTTCTTTCAGCGTGCGCAGGAACCAGAGGCGCACTGCAAGACGGAAATCTTTTTTCGCCCGCGCTTCAGCGATCACCTGTTCATAATTGATCGCGTGAATGTCTACGTCCTCCATGGAAGCATCGGCATGCTCCATGTTCTTTCTTTTTCCTGCGAAAATAGTATTCACTCCCGAGTTGGTGACTTTGAGCACAACGAGAACAATGAGTGTAACGAGAATGAGGATCCACAAAATGCTCCACGGATTCGGCCCGCGCTTCGGATCAACGTCGCGCATGTTGTCGAATAATCTTTCCCAGAAACTATTCCACATGCGGTCGAACACATTCGGTTCTTCACGATCGGCTTTATCTTTCGTATCGTATTTATAAAAATCATCTTTCACATAATCATCTTTAGTGGAAGCAGAGGGCGATCTCGGTTTCACTGCGGATGAATCGAATTTCATTTTATGTTTTTCCGCCTGCGCAAATGAAATTCCCGTTCCTGCGAAAAGGAAGAGCAAAAGAAAAATTATTTTTTTCATCGCGTTCATCATTACCAGGTATATTCCATTTCTTCTTCGTCTTTTTTCTCGCCGATGGTTTCCACCAGCTTCACTGTTCCCTGCCCGTCCGCTTTTTCTTTCAGGTTGAAAAATTGCAACGCGATCGTTACCATGAAAACCGCATCGATCATAGTCTTGGCAAATTCTCCAATGGAAAGTAGAATGGTCTGTATCATTTTCCAGTCGGTGCTGCTCTCGTCAATACTCAGTGAAGAAAGCTCGGCGATCCACGCGGCAATGCGTGCAGGCATGGCGACCGTGATCCCGATCGCATAAAGTATTAGCCACATCAGGAAAAATATTACCCACGTGATCCACCAGTTGCCGGCAAATACTTTTCCGGCGAGCGACATTCCTGCAAACACATTTTTATTTTTTTCTTCAGACGTTCGCGCGAAAAAAACCGAATACACAAAATACCAGAATGGAAAACGAAGCAGTATGTAACCGAGCCATCCCGCAAGAATAAGAAGGATGGCGCCTGCGAGTGAAACTTCCGCCATTCCGTAAATGAGATATCCGAGCACGGTGCAGACAATGCCGACAGAAACAAAAAGCACCACGAAAGAAAGCAGCGTTCCGAAAAAATCTTTGAAGATGGAACGCGACACATCGCCCACATCGAAATTTCCAGCACCTTTGAAACGATACACTTTCACAAAATGACTGACAACAATTGCGGTGATGAATCCGTTGATTGCCCAGCGCAGATTGGAATAAATAGTTGACAGCGCGAGAAAGGAACCGATCTTGTTGAAATCCGGCGTTTCATTCGGGCCGAGCAGATTCACTTTGTAAAATGTTTCGAGCGAACAGGTGAGCAATGCAAATGGCCCAACGAGAAAAAGCATGGTCTTGAAAAACACGATGAAGTTTTCCCGCACGAACGTGCGCGTGTCGCTCATGATCTTCCCGAACCCGCGTACGCGTTCAAACCTTAGTGGCTGTGGCTTCCCGTTCATACTCCTCTTTTACTGATTTTGTTTTTTTCCGGTCTATTTCCAATTGTGATTCTTCTGTTTGTCTCCTGTTCAGGAATGCAAATACAATAAGTGCAATGCCGCCGCACCCGCAGAGCACATAGAAAAATTTCGCAACCGTTTCTGTTTTGTCGCCGGTGATCTCGTGCATCGAGAATGCGAGTGTGGGAAGAACGATGAGCAATATTCCGATCACTAATTTGAAAATAAATTTTGCATTCAGTTCTCTTTTGATTACAGATGTATCGTCATCAGCCACCACTCTCGATAATTTTGTAACATCAGGACGCACGAACATGGGCCAGAAAATAAAATACGATACCATGAGAATGAGCGCCGTGATGATGATGAATTCGCGAACCACATCATTCATCTCCGTATATCTCGTAATGAATCCTTCGAAGAAAGCCGCGAGAAAAAAGAATGGAATTAATCCCACACCTATCTTCAATGCTTCGCGCGCACCGCGCATGAACGACACGCCACGCGGCCACGCACCCGGGAAATACAATCCATTTCCCATTGCCATTCCCGCAGCGCCCGCAACAACAATGCAAAAGATCTCGATCACGCCGTGAATCCAAACGGTGAGCGTTGCTTCGCGCATGTAACCGTGAGCGGCAAGAAAATACATGAACGCACCGAGCATTACTCCATTGCGGAATTGCATCATCGCCACACCTGCCCATCCTGCAAGCCCTGCGAGAATGCAAAGCATCGCCACCATAGAATTATTGAGCGCGATCGCGAAGAACATCACGAAATGATTATCCTGTTTGTACACACCCATCGGATCGCCCTTGCTGATGTTGTCGAGCGTCATATCCACGTAACTGTCGCCGAGTATGAGCCGCACAAAACCTTCATCGTGTTTGGCAGAAACAATTCCCACCCACACCGACACGAAGAAAATTGCAAATACAATGAGGAGATTCATTCTGTGTTTCGCCATCGTGAGCGGTAACTCGTGCGTCCAGAAAGTGAGAATGCGGCTGCGTCTTTCTTTTTTGTTCTTGTAAATTTCCTGGTGAATGCGCGCCGCCATATCGTTGAGATATTTTTCGGTATTCGATCCGGGATAAAAAGTTCGTGCCCAAGAAAGATCGTCGGTCACACGGATAAAAAGATCGGCAAGCGCATCGGGATTTCCTCCCTGCGTGGAATTGAGCAACGCTTCGAACTGCTGCCACTTCTGATGATTCTGTTTGAGGAAAGTTATTTCTTTCAAAGGGAATGAAATGCGAATACGTACGAATATACGAATTGACTTTGGAAGATAGATGATGGATTTATTTCATCTGTTGTAGTCGATTAGTTTTTCTAAAACGATCTCATCAGCTATCTTCCAACATCCATTCTCTCTTCGTACATTCGTGAGATTCGCAATTCGTACTTATGTCAGACTCAGCCCGCATACTCACCACGCAGAACGTAGCGATCAATTACCAGACCGCGAACATCGGTGAGCGATTACTTGCGCGGCTTCTCGATCTTGTTTTTTTTACGGCGTACCTCATGATCGCATTTTTTATTCTCGGTGAAGTGGTACAGTCGATGAAATGGGAAGATCAGCAGCAATATTCGAGCGTGATCGGAATTCTCATTCCTGTTCCTATTCTCACTTATACGTTGTGGTGCGAATCTATTTTCAACGGAAGAACGATCGGGAAAATAATCATGGGATTGAAAGTGGTGAAGACGAACGGAACTCCCGCCGGCATTGGAGATTTTGCTTTCCGCTGGGCAACGCGTTTGTTCGAAGGAGAATTGGGCGCGCTCACGTGTCTCGCATTACCGGTTGCCATCATCAGCAATAAAACGCAGCGTATCGGCGATATGATAGCAGGAACGATCGTGATCAAAACAAAACAAAAATCTTTTTTGCGCAATACTATTCTTGCAAACATAAATCCGAATTACCGTGTTGTATTTCCGCAAGTGGCGAATCTTTCTGATCGCGATCTGAATATTATCCGCGATGTGATGGCGCAATCATTCGAAACAGGAAATCACCGGTTGCTGGAATATCTCGGGCACAAAGTGAAAACGGTAATGGGCGTTTATCCGCCGCCTCAACAATTGCCCACAGCACAATTCCTGAATATTGTTCTCGCGGATTACGCGCATTTTGCTTTCTCGGAAAATTCCTGATCAATCTTATTATTATTTTTCAAAAAATAATCATTAAACACTTATCAAGAAATGGAACCTTGGGCATGGATACTAGTTGGAGTTCTCGGAACAGGAGGCATCATTTATTTGTTATTTGTGCGAACATTTAACTGCCTACAGTGCGGAGCGAAAATGAAAATCATGAACATCGACAAATGCCCGACATGCAAAACCTATCACATAAAAAAGAAAAATCAAATAGCACTAGTTGAAAAGGGAACAATCGAAGAAGGTCACCACTTTGCTGTACGTTATGCTGAGTTAACCCCCGATCCTGCATTATGGATATGGCCCGATGAGTGTTGCATTTGCGGAGCGCTACCTGAAAAATATGAGGAACTGCGACTCAATTTAGGCCAAGCACAAATGGCCGGTTTAATGACAAGAGTGACGTTTTGGAATGTTCCTGTTCCTTATTGCAAATCGCACAAATTCGGGGTACGATGGAATTCCGATCCTAGCATGAATGAACCTGATGATGGAAGGATAAACGGAATAGCACTCTGTTTTAATTCCTTCGATTATATGCTGCATTTCAAGACACTTAATTCCCTGCGCTAATCACAAATGAAATTCTGGTTTTGCCAGATTGTCAAATCAATTCCTGAATATTGTTATATCTGCTTACAACCATTACTCATTTTGTAGAAAATTCCTGATCAATCCTCTTTTTTTATTTCTGCCGGATCTTTTTCCTCCGCATTCACAAATCGGTACGACAAAGTTTTTTTCCTCGTGACGATCACTAATGAATAATTTTTTTCTGTGAACCCGGTAGTATCGATCTCCACTTCATTCGCCATCTGCAATTTTTCACTCTTCACGATCTTGCCGTCTTTATCCACCACGCGAAGCTCTGTCATTTCTTTTTCATTCACGGTTACAAATCCCGCAACCGGGCTCGTGGAAAAATTTATGGGAGAAGGATCATTCACCATTTTCACATCGTCAATAAAATTCCATGCACGGCGTTCTCCTTTATTCTGAATCGTGAGATAAATTCCCGTTGCCGGCGATTTAAAAGAAAATTCCTTTTTCTGCCATTTATCATTCTGTATGGGTTGAATAGAAAAAATTTCCGTGCCCTGCACCTCTTTACTGTCGCTCACGCCGAACACGAGCGAATCCAATCCGTTGCCGAACATAGTACTCGCGAGGGCTTCGAAAGAAATTCTGTAAGTGACGCCGGAAATGAAAGGGGAGCTGAGTTGCAACGCAAATCCGTCGGGGCCGGAAGGTGTGGCGAGCGAGATGAACCATTTTCCTTCGAAGGGAGTTCCATATCCGCACTGGCCATCCTGTATGTCGAGTTCATTTCCCGCTCCGTAAGCGTAACAATTCTTCATGAACGAGGAGAATTCTTCATTCACAAGATTCGTCTTGCATTCGCTTGCAGAATTATCTTCAAAATTTCCGTTGAGAATTTTCTGCGCAAAAACTTCCTGCACAAAAAATGAGAACGCTGCTATGAATAGCATTCGCAAAAAAGAAGAAAAGAAAAAATGGCAATGGAACATCTGCGTTTTATTAAACGATGAAGCAGCAACTTCTATTCCATAACGGGTGCCGGTGAATAAAGTTACAGCGTAATAATGTTACAAATTCCCAATATCCGAAACTCAAATTTCAAATCCCAATGATTCTCTATCTTGCAAAAAAAACAACTATGAAAAACAAATTCCTCCAGATCTGCATCGGAATCACGCTTGTACTGTTCGGCGCCGGATTCCTGATTCGTTCCGTTTCTACCGCTGATGCTGCTCCGCGTCCTGAAAATTTTATTGACGAGGGAAGCAGCCAGATCGGTAAATACACCGTAACGATGAGTGAAGATGCGAACACTATGCATTGCATCATCCTGAACACAGCGGATGGCAGCAGTAAATATTATTATTTCGGTGGTAGCGGAGAATGGATGCTCTCTGAGCACCAGTTGCCGCAATAAGAAGAAATGTTGTGAATCAATTTTTCTCGGCGAGTAGTTTCAACCGGTTTAAATTCCTTTTGGTATGAAATTTCAGATCCCATTTTGCCATAATAACGAAAGGAACAAGAATTTTCGGAGGAACATAATTCGCTTCGAATTCCAGGATAGTTTTTCCGTTTACAGAGGTGAGCCGGTAGGATGCGTCGCTGTTTCCGAAACGGTTGGATGCGGTAAAAGAATATTGTTCGTTTTTTTTGTAGGTAGTTATTTCGCAGTCGAATGAAACCTTGTCGCGCCGGAATCCCGCTCTGTACACCACGTGAAATTTTGTACCAACCGGATTCTGCTGATCAGGTTCATTCTTATAATCGAGACTGATAAATCCTCTCCACCAGTCTTTAAAATTTTCTTTTTGAGTCAGCAGGCGGAAAACTTTTTCGGCCGGGGCGTTGATCTCGGTGGTAATGCGCATTACATTCATGGGTCATTTTTTTTGTTTAAACTAAGAGAAAATAATCGGACCAGCATCTTATTCGAAAATAATTTCTTCAAATCTCAAATTCTGATTTTCAAAATTCAAATGGCCAATGACTATTGACCAATAACCATGTTTCAGAATTCTAACCCGATCTGCCTGTCTTCATCTCGCGGTTCGAATTTTCTCAGCCAATAATAAATTTCATAGCTGCCGTCATTCCTTTCGAATTTTAGGCCGGCAGGTGGGCGATGCTCGAAAAAATACTGCGGGATGTTCCCGGAATATTTTGTAGCGCTATAAGGATAGATGAAACAGTTAATCGCTCTTCCTGTACTGTAATCAATATTATTCCCGATCACTTTGTGATAAATTTCCATTTCAACCACGAGCGAGTCGCTGGAATTGTTGATGAAAACCATCCCTGATTCGCTGTAATAATCCCTGATGTTTATTTCATGCCCGTTGGAAAATTTAAACCCGGGTTCGAAGATTGCATACGATTCATCGATCTTCCCATTCTCAAAAACACAGATCGGCGTTCCGAGACAATGCGGAAAATAACTCAGGCAGGCAGTACTCAGAATTGCGAGTGGGGGAATTATTCCTTTACGTTTTGTAAAGAGTTTATCGAGTAAAGCCAAGGACAAGAAAAAAATCAGGACGCATATAATTCCCAGTAAAACATAAGCAGTGTAATTAGAAACAATCATTTTCTGTTAAACAATAAATTTATTTTCCCCTGACTCCCAATTAATTTCCGTCTTTCAATCCGAGCACATCAGCAATGATCTTCCACGATTCATCTCTTGCCGTGTTGTATTCTTTTTTTGCATCATCAGAATTGTCGGTCACCATATCATGCAATCCTTTCGCTTCATCTTTCAGGTACTGAATTCCGCGCATCATTTCGTGAACGGTTGCAGTGTCAGAAGGATCGGTTAGAAATTTTGAAGCAAGCAACGTGTTGTACTGAGCAGTCATATTGTCGAGCATCGTCACCTGTTCATCCATGATATCGGTCACCGTTTTTGCTTCCCATGCTTTGTTAATGTATCCGTCGTTCATAGCGCCGATGAGCTGGTAAGTCTGATAAAGTACGAGCCCTCCCTGCATGCCGATGGTTTGCAATGCCGCAGTTTTCCCCGTTGAAGTCTGTGCGCCGGAAGAAATTGAAAATGCTGCGAATAAAATCGCAAGCATTGTGGTCAGAAATATTTTTTTTGTTTTCATGTAAAATTATTTTGATTCAAAGCTAATTCATTCTTCACAAATGAAAAATCCCGGGATGAAAACTTCCGGGATCTTTTGCAATTTGTGATTTTATTTTTTCCTTTTCTAAACTTTTATCTCGTCATCATTTTTATTCAGGAAATGGTATTCGAGAAACTGATAGGAAGAAACCGGTTTTATTTTAATTGGTTTTCCGTAACGGCGTTTCCATTTCCACCGCAGCGATGGCCATCCTTTTGTAAGATACGCCTCGAGATAAGGATGAACACAAACGGTAACTGCTTTTTCATTCTGCTCTTTTAAAACGTAACGCAGATTATTTTCGATCTGGTCGATGAGAAGAATGCTCGACTGGATTTCTCCGGTGCCTCCGCAGGTCGGACATTTTTCAGAAGTATCCACGCTCGTTTCCGGACGCACACGTTCGCGCGTGATCTGGATCAATCCGAATTTACTCGGTGGAAGAATGGTATGTTTTGCACGATCACCTTTCATCTCATCGCGCAACTTATTGAAAAGTGTACGGCGGTTATTCGGCGAATGCATGTCAATGAAATCAACGACAATAATTCCACCCATATCGCGCAGGCGCAACTGGCGCGCAACTTCTGTTGCTGCTTCGAGATTCACTTCGAGCGCATTCGTTTCCTGGTCGGCATGCGACTTCGATCGATTGCCGCTGTTCACATCAATAACGTGCAATGCTTCGGTATGTTCGACGATAAGATACGCGCCGGTTTTCATAGTCACCGTTTTTCCGAAGAGCGCTTTGATCTGGCGATCGACACCAAGACTTTCGAAAACAGGTTGCGGGCCTTTGTGAAGTTTCAGAATTTTTTCTTTGTCGGGTGCAATGTTCTGGAGATATTCTTTTATCTCGTCGAACATACGCCCGTCATTCACAGTGATCGCGGCGAATGATGCGTTGAGCAGATCGCGGAGAATTGCAGAAGTGCGATTGAGTTCCCCGAGTACGCGCGCAGGAGGTTTTGATTTTGTAAGTTCCTGGAAACAGGTATTCCATTTGTTCACGAGATCATTCATGTCGGCATCAAGATCGGCAACGCCTTTTCCTTCGGCAACTGTTCGGACGATCACACCAAAATTTTTCGGCTTGATGCTCATGATCAAACGCTTCAACCGGTCTTTCTCTTCGTGACTGCGGATTTTTTGCGAAACAGAAACTTTATCCGCGAACGGAATGAGTACAATATATCTTCCTGCAATGGAAAGTTCGGTAGTAATGCGCGGGCCTTTTGTGGAGATGGGTTCTTTAGCAACCTGCACCATCACCTGCTGATCAGACTGGAGCACGTCAGAAATTTTTCCATCCTTGTGAATGTCATGCTCGGGTTTGAAATAAGCAAGCGCAGCATGTTTCTGTTTTCCGGTGATGGTCATCCGCACATATTTGTTGAGCGAAAGTACCTGCGGGCCGAGATCGAAATAATGAAGGAAAGCATCTTTCTCGTAACCGACATCCACGAATGCAGCGTTGAGTCCGGGCATCACTTTGCGCACACGCCCGAGGTAGATGTCGCCGACGGCAAACTGTGTATTGGTTTTTTCGCGGTTAAGCTCCACCAATCGTTTGTCGTTCATGAGTGCGATCACCACTTCGCTGCCTGTTGCATCGATGATGAGTTCGTTTGACACGTTATTGTTTTTTGAATAAGGTGAAGCACAGAACACATTCTGCCTTTCGGGAGAATGGATTCCGTGCAATTAATTGAATGTTGGAAGGGAACGGGGTCAGCGGCAGTTGCTGAGCTGCAGCGGCCTTGTTGTATTCTAATACAACCTGCCTTCTGCCGCTTGATACTGCTGCTGTTTAGCGGTTCTTCTTCTTGTGACGGTTCTTACGAAGACGTTTTTTACGCTTGTGAGTCGCCATTTTATGACGTTTACGTTTTTTGCCGCTTGGCATAGATCTTAGTTTTTTAGGTTAATACTTTTTTATTTCTTTTTACCGAGGCTCTCGCGGAGTGAACGGATATCGTTCTCCACATCATTTTTCATCACCGGGTCGTTCGAATGCTGAACGTACATTTCCAGGTTGGAAATTGCACTGGCGGTATCGCCGGTTTCTTTGTAAAGATCTGCGAGTCTCACATACAGATCGATCATGGCGGGTTGAATTCTCAATGCATTGCTGTAACGCACGATCGCTTTATCAGGAGCGCCGCGGCGGATGGAAAGATCTCCGAGAGCAAGTTGCGCATTCAGGTTGTTGGAATCTTCCGCGATCACATCGAGGATCATTTTTATTCCCTGTTCCGGGTGTTCCGTGTCGTTCACTGCACACAATCCGAGTCCTACTTTTGCATCGAGGTTTTTTGGATCAAGTGTGAGCGACTTATTGAAACAATTGACTGCCGACTGAAAAATGGCAGGAATTTCTTTTTCATCGGTCACGAATTGCGCCGCATTGGTAAAACGATCTCCTGCTGCTTCCCAGTCTGCAGAACTGCCGGATGTTTTATTTGCTTTCTCTTCGGCATACCAAGCGCTGAGAATATAAGAGCGTGATGTGCTTAGCAGACTGATGAGACTGTCATAAGCCTGTCGGCGTTTATTCGCATCGCGCTCAGAAGAAAGTGAAGCTTCAATGAAGTTGACCGAATTAAGAATTTCCGGTTTCAGTTTTGCTTTTTCGCTATTCACAACAACATCGATGGAAAGTCCCTGCGCCGAATTCATCATTGGCGGAGGCATGGAAATTTTTCCGTGAGAGGGCCACGTATGAACAATACATAAAAGAACGGTACTGACTACAGCGGCGCCGATCACCGCCATTTGTGAAGTGGAAATCCTGCGCATGTGATGTGTGGAATTATTCAACTTTCACATTCTTCTTCACGCGCTCCACGAAAGTTTTTGCCGGTTTGAAAGCCGGAACGTTGTGGGCAGGAATGATGACGGTTGTATTCTTTGAAATGTTGCGGCCTGTTTTTTCAGCACGGCGTTTCACTATGAAACTACCGAAGCCACGGAGGTAAACATTATCACCACGGGTGAGGGCATTCTTCACCACTTTCATTAATGTTTCAACGGAGGCCTGAACGGCAGCTTTTTCAACGCCGGTCTTTTCCGCGATCTCATTTACTATTTCTGCTTTTGTCATTGCTATAAGCTATTTACTTTCAAGAGTTTAAGAATAGGTTTCTCCCCTTTTGAGGGCGCAAAATTACTCTTTTTCGGCGACCTCCCAAATTTCAAACTACTTTTGTTTTCAGAACTTTCGGAATTTCAATGGATTTCGCTCGGATTTTACATCAATGGTACATCAAAAACAAGAGGGAACTGCCCTGGCGCGGCACAAAGGATCCTTATAAAGTATGGCTTTCGGAGATCATTCTCCAGCAAACGAGGGTTGAACAGGGCCTTCCTTATTATAAGGAGTTTGTCCGGAAATTTCCGCATGTATTTGCTCTTGCTGACGCCACTGAGGACCAAGTAATGAAAACCTGGCAGGGGCTCGGCTATTATTCAAGGGCGAGAAATCTTCATCACACGGCGAAAAATATTGCCAAAGAACGGGCGGGAAAATTTCCGCAAAATTCGGAAGAACTAATGCGCCTTAAAGGGATCGGTGAGTACACGGCTGCTGCCGTTTCTTCTATTTGTTTTGGTGAAGCAAAAGCGGTGGTGGATGGAAATGTGTTTCGTTTCCTTTCCCGGCTGTTCGGAATAAAAACGGCTATCGATTCCACGAAAGGAAAAAAAATATTCCGTGAGCTGGCCAATGAATTGCTCGATAAAAAAAATCCCGGCGATCATAACCAGGCAGTAATGGAATTCGGCGCGAGGCAATGTGTTCCGAAAAATCCGGATTGCGGGAATTGTCCGTTTGTGTTGTATTGTGTTGCGCGGAAGAAAAATCTTATTTCAAAACTTCCGGTGAAGTCGAAGAAAACAAAAATTACCGATCGGTTTTTTTATTATTTCATTTTCAGGAACAATAATAAAATCATCATCAGGAAACGCACGGAGAACGACATCTGGAAAAATCTTTACGAATTCCCGCTGATCGAAACGAAAAAAAAGGTTTCGGAAAAAAAATTATTCGCTTCGGAAGACTGGAAAAAACTAGTGGGGAAAAATAAGTTGGACGTAAAAAAAATCTCTCCGCAAATTAAACATGTGCTCAGCCACCAGCGTTTGCTGGTGCGGTTTATCGAGATCAATTCACGGAAAAAATTATCATTGAAAAATTCCATTGCTGTACGGCAGAATGAAATTGATCGTTACGCTTTCCCTGCTGTGATCGCAGTTTACCTGGCCAGTTAGCAATTATCCGCAATTTGTATAGCCGTATTAATTAGTAATTCATAACTCACTTCGTATCTTTGCATGCTATATAAAACCTTATATCAAGGATACATTAACCTATAAAAAAAGAAAAAATGCCAGGTGTAAACAAAGTGATCCTCATCGGGAATCTCGGAAGAGACCCGGAGGTGAAGTACCTCGAAGGAGGAATTGCCGTTGCAAATTTCCCAATGGCAACAACTGAAACATTCAGGGATAAAAACGGAAATAAAAATGAACAAACCGAATGGCACCAGATCGTGCTGTGGAGACGGCTTGCTGAAGTAGCGGAGAAATATCTTCGCAAAGGACAAATGGTTTATCTCGAAGGAAAGATCCGGTCTCGTTCATGGGAAGATAAAGAGACGGGGCAGAAACGTTACACGACAGAAATTTTCGGCGACGTGCTCACGATCCTTAACAGGCGCGAAGATCAGAACGGAACCGGTTATGTTCGCCCGCAATACAACCAGCAGGGAAATACAAATGCAAATGCGAATGCAGACGGACAGGTAACTACTCAGCCCGGGCAACCGAATCCGCAGCAATTGTATTACCAGCAACAACAGACTTCTGTTCCGATTGATCCGAAAGCAGAACCGAATCATCCTGCTGTTTTACCGGATACGCCGGACGATCTTCCGTTTTAATTCACGGATTCAGGGATTCAAAAAAATTTTGGATCCTTTTTTATTTGAAAGAAAACAACATTTCTTTTACAAGCTTCGTTTTTATGGAAGGTAACAGGTACAAAAAAGTGATGGAGAAATTTTCCCAGCCCCGGTATGCCCCGGGTACCCGGGGCGTGACGGGACCGGAGAAACTTAAATGAGCTGAAGATGCGCTCCAAAAAAATATTGAATAGCAATACTCCACAAACAATACTCTGCTGAAAACTGCAAACAGCAAACCGTAAGCGCTACATTTGTATTCATGCGAAAACTACTTCCGAATTTTTTTCTTTTGCTTTTTATTTTTCCGCTCATCCATTCCTGCGACGATGATGATTCCATTGGAACACCGAAGCCACGTGGATATTTCCGGATAAAACTTCCGGAGAAAAAATACGTACAATCGGACGACAGTTGTCCATTCACCTTTGAAATTCCCGTTTACTCCCACCTCTATAAAAGCGCTGCTCCTAATGCTGAAAAATACTGGCGCGATATGTATTTCGCACCGTTCAAAGCAACACTTTATCTCAGCTACAAAGAATTTCACAGCGATTCTATGCTGGAAGAACTGATCAATGAAAGCTGGCAGCTTACCGAAGCGCACAGCCAGGTTGCAGGCGGATTGCGCGATTCGGCAATCATCAATGCGCAGGAACATGTTTTCGGTTCGGTGGAAATGCTCAGTGGAAATGCAGCCACTTCTTTACAATTTTATGTGACCGACAGCACGACTAATTTTCTGCGCGGATCACTTTATTTTTATTCAGCACCAAACAAAGATTCACTCGCCCCTGTTCTCGAATTCATCACGAAAGATATTTATCACATGCTGTGGACCCTGAAGTGGAAAGAGCAAACGATGGAACTGCTGACTATGCCAATTGAAATGAAATCTCTCAACAAGAACGAATGAGTTATGAGTGGAAGTCGTTGAATGTGTATGAAAAAAAAACTTCGAATTTCGAATTCTTAAATTTTCGAATTTTTCCAGGAGCGCATGAAGAGCGCAAACTGAATTCCAAAAAGTAACATTGCTAAAACAAGATGGACCGGTTGCACAAATGCCGGAATGGAAAAATTATGCATGACCACGCCGGCACCATATTCGGCAAGCACGATGAGTAACAAGGAAGAGATCAGTAATTTATTCTGCAGGCCCGGTTTTTTCTTCCACAGCATTATGAAAAGAATAATATTCGTGATCGCCACAACCACCGCCATTATTTTGTGATACGTGTAAATGCCGTTCAACTGCGTGATCCAAGTTTCTCTCGATAGTCCGCTCATATTTCCATTGATCACATCGATTTGCTGGCGCACCTGCGTTCCGAAGATCACCTGGTCGAGTGTCGCGAGCAGCACGAAGACGAGCAGGATCTTTTCTGCTTTCCCCAATGAAATTTTCTGCAATTGCCGTGTATGCATGCACACGCGCGCGCGCGCCGCAATGACGAGCGCGATCATCACGAGCGCGCTGAGCATGTGAAAGGTGATCATCAGCGGAGTGAGATTTGAATTCACCACCACTTTTCCCATCCACCCGATGAAAGCGAGCACCATTATTCCGATGAGCAATAAAAAAATCGAAAGTTTATCTTTTCTCCAGCGGAAAACAGAAACGATGAAAAGTAAAAAAGTAAAGAGTCCGCTGAATGCACCGAGCAAACGATTGATATATTCCGTCCATGTTTGCACTACAAAAAATTTCGTGGAATTATAATCCGGAAATTTTTCCCAGTTACTACTATCGAATTTTTTTCCGGAAGCAAAATCTTTTCTTGCCCTCCACAACGTATCGTCCGCAATGATCATCATTCCTTTTTTATAAGGGACTTCCGCATGAAATTCAACCTGAGAAGGATCTGTAGGTGGAATGTAATATCCGAAACATTTCGGCCAGTCAGGGCAACCCATTCCGCTTCCGGTAGCGCGCACTACCGATCCGGCAATGATAACGAGGTAAAGAAAAATCAGGGTGGTAGTGGCCAGCTTAAGAAAAAGTTTGTCGGTATCCGGCTTTTGCATTCGCCGCTAAGGTACTGAGTTTTGGGTTTTGGGTTTTGAGTAATGAGTAACGAGAAAAAAAATAATTCACGATTTCATTTTCCCAAAACACAAAACTCAGCGCTCATAACTTTTTCAGGAGACCGGCCGCTTTTTCACTATAGAATCCATTGCCGGAAACAATTTCACCGAGGAGAATTTTCGCAGTTTCTTTTTCTCCTAATCCGAGAAGTGCCTGCGCTTTGTACCATTTTGCTTCTTCATGAAAAACATTATTCGGAGAATTGAGCACGGCATCGAAATAAGGAATTGCTTTCGCAAACATTTCGAGTTTCACATAACTCACGCCGGAATAAAAAGCAGCGTTCAGGTCGTTCGGATCATTCTTGCGCAGCACATCCATTTTAGTAATGCAAAGGCCGTAGTGTCCGTCATAAAAAGCGAGTAATCCTTCGTCGAGAAATTTTTCTGCAGAAACTTCGCGGGGCGCCTCCGTCAACTTCAGATCTTCTTTCTGCGCAATCGAATCTTCATACGCAGCAGCAACGCCGGTAAAATTAAGTTCCTTCGCCGGAATTTTTTCGTGATCGTATTTTTCAAATTCTGTTATTTTAAGATCGAAGATGAATCCCACAGATGCATTATAACTCCCTTCCGGGTGAGAGGGAATAACCGGTTTCTGTTCGAGCAACTGCGGAATGTCTTCATCGGAATTATCGATAGTAGCTGCAGAATATTTTCCTGAAGAATCTTTTTTTGCAACAACGGGTTTTATTTCCGGAACTGGTTTGGCATCAGGATTTACAAAATGTTCCGACTGCGGTGTCAATACCGGGGCAACGCCGGGAGAATTTTTTTCAGGAATATTATTCTGCACAACCGTCGACGAAGGTGAGGTAGCAGAAGAAGAATTATTGCGCGGCCAGAAAAAATAAGCAGGAAGGCCAATGATAATAGCAATGGCCGCAATGAAAATTGTATTCATAAAGAATGATGCGCCGCTCATTCCCGATCGCGCAGCAATTTTTTTCTGAAGCGATGGGAGTTCCGCGATCGCACCGGGAACCACCTGGTAACCTTCGATCGCATCGCGCGAAAGTTCACAATCGTCCAGTAATTTTTTCACGTGCGCATCATTTTTTCCACTGAGAACATTTTTCAGTTCTTCTTCGGACAAGTGCTCTTTATGCGGGAATGTGTTCATGTTCTTTTTTCGAGGATGAGTTTTAAATTTCTTTTTCCGTTCTGCAGATAACTTTTCACCTGTTTGTCGGTGAATCCTGTAATGGACGCTATTTCTTCGTAGGATTTCTCTTTGAAATAAAAAAGTTCAATGCATGTTCGCTGTTCATCGCCGAGTTGCAGGACTGCCGCTTCGAGATTCAGGAGCTGATCTTCTCTCGACAAAAGTTTTTCACTCCGTTCACCGGGAAGATCATCGCCGCCGATTTCTTTTTCCTCGTGAAAATATTTCTCCATCCGCTCTTCATTCACTTTCATCTTCCGCAATTCGGAAATGCAATGATTCCTTGCCACGTAAGTGAGCCACACTTTGAAATTCTCCGGCTTATTTTTTTTCAGTACCACAAACATTTTTTCAAAGAGCTGCAGCACCGCATCGCGAGCCAGTTCCTTATCGCGGAAATATTTCAGGCACAATCCGAAAATAAGATGTGCATAACGCGTGTACAGTTCCCCAACGAAAGCTTTATCGCCGGTAGCACGGTAACGCGCGACCAACTCGTCGTCGTGCAGATTGTATTTTCGTTTCCACGGGAAGAACCGCATAACTGCTTTCCTTATTAGGACGCGGGGAATATTTTATTCCATACCGCTTCCAGGGCTAATTTACGTGTAATAGGACGAGGAGTTATTGGTAATTGGTAAGTGGGGATTCAGGAAAAAGTAGGCAGTAGCAGTAGTTTTCAGTGGCAGTCAAATGAATTTCTTAACCTGTAATTCGAATATTCGTCCCGAACTTGTTCGGGATTCGCAATTCGTTCCCTGCGTGCGGTCACGTGGGCAGTAAAATTCAGAATTATAAAATGAACCGTTTCAATTTCATATCAGTCGTCATCGTGCCGTCCGATTCGAAATGCGTTCGTTTTACGCCGACAAAAATAAAATACTTCGATCCGCCCACCATTTTGAAAGCGCTCACGAGAACAATATCGCTGCGGTTCACTCCTTCATCCTGTTTTGCTTCGTACACCGTTTGAAATTTTTCTTCCTGCAGTAGAATTTTTTTCTCTGCGATGAGTGTGTAGAAAAATGTGGAGGCGTAAATTTCCAGCGATGGATCCTGCGGGTTGGGCCCTTTGTCTTCTTTTTCCAATTCCATGGCTTTGAAAGACGAACCTGGAATGGAATCGAAATTCATTTTCACTCCTTTATTGTAGAGATGATATTTTTTTATCGTATCGGCGGGAATATCACTCAGTCCCATCGCGCGCGTATTCGTGAGCCGGATCTTGGCGACATCGATACAGGAATCTGCCCTGGGTGCTTTTTTATAAATGGAAAAAAAAGTATTGATGTTTCCCCCGCCCGCACGTACCACGGTCCCGCGCATGAGTACGGTATCGCCCGTAGTGGAAAATAAAACAGTATCGCTGGTCGTCAGTGTTTGCGAAAATATTTTCCCGCCGGAAATAAAAATGAAAAATAAAAGCAGGGTGTTTTTCATGGGTGATCTTTCTTCGCAAGAAGTCTGCCAAATTTAGGAAAGATGGGCAGAGCACCAAGTGTTTTAGTTAAGATGGCGCTCTTTATTTCCGCTGAGCAAAAGAGAATATTCAAGGCGGTAATAATATTTATCGAAAAAATGTACTCCTGAAACGATGATCTCGTTTTCCTTTCCGTTCTCCGCGGTTGACAATGGCGCGTAGTCTACACCGAGCACATCATCGTCTCCGAAAAACACCGTGAGAATAGAATCATTATTCGTTTCGTAAGCCCGTTTTATTTTCTGCAGGTTCAGGCGCACTATGGGTTCTATCTGTTCCAGGTTTTTATTCCCATCGATTTCCAGCATTACAAAATCAAGCTGTCCATTTGCAAGCAACGCAAAACTGTCGGAAACAAATTCTTTTTTTTCTCCTATAGAATCGAACACCTGGTATTCGGAGATGAGCAATGAAGGAACGGCATTTGTATCGGGACCGAATTCATAAACGAGAAAAACAATTTCATCATTGTGTGTTGCAAAAATGGAAAGATCCTCGGCAAGATTTTCTACAGTGACCGCCACGCTCAATTTCGTTTTTGATCCTGCATTTTTCTGCTGCAATTTTTCATTTCTCTTCTGAAGTTTTGCATTTTTCCAGCCGGCACAGGAACCGGTGAGAAGAAGGGCCGAAAAAAGAAGGATGAAACGCATGCCTCAGTACTTTATTATCTTTTTTCTCGCGATCACTTTTGTTCCCGATGAAAGTACGATGAAATAAATTCCGGGTGAAAGTTCATTGACATAAAAATGGTCTGTTGCTTTTGCGGAATAAATTATTCTTCCCTGTCCATCTGCAAGAAAAATATCGGCACGTTGTGAAAAAAATATTTCATCCTGCACGGGATCCGGAAAAACAGTAATGAGATTTTCGCCGACTGAATTATTTTTTATTCCTGTAATTGAAAATACTTCGAGCGAATCGCACGTAGAACATCCATTCGCATCGGTCACACAACAAATAAGTTTTTCTGCGCACAGTCCCGTTGCCGTAGCAGTCGTTTGATTATCGGACCAGAGATAAGTATAAGGCGGAGTGCCTCCACTTGCTGTTGCTGTTGCCGTTCCATCGCAGCAGGAATCACAACTCACATCTGTAGTGGTGATCGTAATTGTTGGTGGCGGAGTTGAAGTGATCGTGATCGTTCCGGTGGAAGTGCAATTCGCCGAATCAGTAACGGTGCAGATATAATTTCCCGGGCAAAGTGCGGTGATGGAATCGGTTGTTTGTCCGGTTACCCACGCGTACGTAACGGGCCCCTGCGCGCCGGAATTTCCTACCCAGATGGAAGAATTACAATAGCCGCAAGGAGCCGAGTAAGTAGAAAGCACGAGTAAAGTGAGTCCGCAGGGTTGTGCGAAAATTTTTATTGACACAAAAAAAACAGGTAAGAAAAATAATTTTCTCATTTCGGATCAGCGGGATGATTCAAAATTTGTATTTAGTAAATTACTTTTTTCACCACTCTTCCACTTCTTGTTTCCAGCACCACGAAATAAACACCCTTGCGTGGCAGCATCAGTTCACCGGTGAATTCTTTTCCTTCTATAGGAGAAACCACTTCTTTTCCCTGGAGATCATACACACGCACCGATTGAATTCCGGAAGTCTGCCAGTTGGTGAAATGAATTTTTCCGTCTGATGTAGGATTCGGATAAACTTCTATCTGCGGAACTGCATTGCCATGCTGATCAATATTCGTGATCGTGTTATTCATGTCCACTTGTGCAACAAGCATCGGCGTCTGGTCGGCGGTATTGTACATGGTGTTGAACGAACTGATCTCCGGCGATGAATAAGAAAAAAGTTCATTGAGCCATGCACGCGGCACAGAAGAATAATAAACTTTCACCGTTACATTCAATTGCCCGCTGTAACCATTGAGGAAAATATGATAGTGAACATTGTCACCGCCTGTTCCTTCGGTGGGCCCGTTGTAATTGAAATCAGGATCATTTCCGATACCGATGATCTTTGTAGAATCATAAGAAGGATGTGAAGCGGAAAATCCTTTCGGACAAATGCGGTTGTCTTTTAAACACGTGTCCGCTCTTTCCAATACAGTTGTCGGATTATTATTCACATCACCCATTACCATTTCATAGATCTGCACATCATTGCCCGTATAGCAAACATCATGATGCGGTTCGAATCCGGGATCGCGGCCAATTAAATTTCCAACCACATCCTGCAAACCATTTGCATAAAGTGTATCGCCCATCGGATCGGTAACCACCATTTGTATCCATGCAATTCGCGATGGATAACCGGAAGGAAATTTATGCCCGCAACGATTAGTGAGATCCACATCATAATAAACCGTATCCACTGTACGATTCATTTGCGTTACTGCCATGATGAGTGTGCTGTCGCGCAGTTGCCGCGTTGTGCGCGCGATGGTCGTATCGAAATTGCTGGGATTACAAGTAGCTCCTACCTGCGTTATATTATTCTGCATGAGTTTCAGCATGAAAGCATTTCCGCCAACGAGATGGTGCCGCCCGAATGGAGATCGTCCGGGAATGAAAGGATAATTCGTTGCGAGTTTTATCGGATCGTTAATCTGGGGGATATGACAATGCTGGCATTGCAAACTATCTGTCCGATAAACAGAATTTTTCCATTCATGAAAAGTTGCCTGCTCAATGAAAGTTCCTCCTGTATAATTTCCGGAAAGATCTACGGTTTGAGTAAGCAGCGTATGGCAGGAAGCACAGAACTCGGATTTTTTTACATGCGGGCTTCCTGAAGGAGTGAACCCGACAAAAAATTCCATCACTGCACTCACAATAGTATCGTACGGACCATAAACATGTTTCTGCATGTAATGAAGATCACCGGAAAAATTATTTCCCATCAATGTATCCTGCTGTTGATGGCACGCGCTGCAATTCACTCCGTCGAGTCCGAATGTATCGGTCGCGAGCATCGCCATTGTATAATGCGGCTGGCCGAGATACATACTTTCAAATCTTCCCGTAGGCGCGTGACAGCGCGTGCATTTGTCTTGTATTTCGGTTGCTATTCCGGGATTCACTAAAATTTCGTGACTCACTTTCGCTCTCCACAACGGATCTTTTGCCGCATTCGCCATCATAGTTCCCTGCCAGTCATCCATGATATTTACATCTTCTCCCCACGAAGTATAGAGTGAAATTTGTGTGGGATCGTGGCCATGACATCCGCCGCAACGCCCACCGGTTGCGAAATAAGTATTGGTATCAAAAGGTTGCGATTGCAGCATATCATGCAATCGCGCAAGTTCAGCCGGCGTGTGAAAAGTGCGTGCTTCCGCTTTCATGTTGCGGATATTTGCACCCATGATCACTAGACTCACAGCGAGAATGAGAATGATAAATTTCCGGAATCGGAAAAAGTAAGTTTTTGCCAATGCTACTTTTTTGGAACATCTAATGTAAGGACAATGATTTTGCTTACAAAATGATCCTGCCACTTGTTAATGCCACGTATTTTTGATAATATAGCTGATTCAAATCATAACAAGTCCCTTCCTAAATCAACAATAATGAAACAAAATCTACCCAAAATCCTTTTTGCGCTTGGCCTGCTCCCAGTTGCCCTCTCTGCGCAAACCATCACAGCGTTTTCCGATCAGACTTCAACGCTCCTTACTTACACCACTTGTCATAGCGGAAATGCCGTCGGTGTATGCGACATGAATAATGATTTCAAAGATGACATCATTCGTGACAGCGCCAACAAAAAAATGTTCCTCGAATTTCAGAATGCTCCGAATGCCATGTTCACCAACATGCGTTATGTAGGATCATTCGGTTCACCATGGGGACTCTGCGTTGGTGATTACAATAATGACGGATACAATGACGTGTTCCAGGGCAGCAGCACCAACGCGTATCTTCTCACGTCAAACGCATCGACCAATTTCACTTATGAAAATGTGACGCTCACTTATGGTGGCAGTTCTGTTTTCACTCAAGGTTGCAACTTCGCCGATATCAATAACGACGGAAGTCTTGATATGTTCATTTGCCACGATACCGGAATGCCTAAACTTTATAAAGGCAACGGGGCTTTCGGTGGATGGATTTTTGATCAAACTATTATGCCACTCGCAACTTCTCCAGCTTCCGACAACAGCGGAAATTATGCATCCATCTGGACCGACGTGAATAATGATGGTTACATTGATTGCATGATCACACATTGCCGGCAGAGCGTAACCAATCCTCTTGATGCGCGCCGCATTGACCAGATCTTCATCAACAACGGAAACGGAACTTACACACAAGACGTAACCAACTGGACCAATCTTCGCGATGGAGCACAGGGATGGAGCACAGCATGGGGTGATATTGACAATGACGGAGACATGGATGCATTCGTTCTGAATTACGATGTGAATTCAAAACTCATGATCAATAATGGAAACGGTGTTTTCACCGACGTGATGGCTGCTTCCGGAATTCCTACTACTACAACTTACTTCGGAGAAAATGCAACATGGTCTGATTTTGACAATGACGGCTACCTCGATCTTCTCATCACGGGCGACAATCATTATCTCTACAGGAATAATCACAACAATACGTTCACCAATATCTCAACTCCTTTCCCGTATTCCAACAACCAAATTCGCGGACAGGGGATCGGTGATCTGAATGGCGATGGTTTTCTTGATGTGTATGCTACTTATGCAAATCTTTACAACAGTCCATCTGCAAGAAATGATAAAGTCTGGATCAACACGAACAGCACCAATGGAAATCATTGGGTGAAATACAATCTCATAGGCGGTGCAACACCGGGAATGTCGAATAAAAACGGAATTGGTGCAATCGTGAAAATTTATGGATCATGGGGAGAACAAGTTCGCGAAGTTCGTTCCGGCGAAGGTTATGGATTGGAAAATTCACTCTCTGTTTATTTCGGACTCGGATCTGCAACCAACATCGACAGCACCACTATCATCTGGCCGTCGGGTATTGTGGATCACATGCTCGGACTCGGCGCTGATGCCGGCTACACAGTGAATGAAGGACAATCTCCATTGTCAACACATTCCATTGCGCAAAATCCATTGAACATCGGTGTTTATCCGAATCCTTCTGCCGACGGAAATGTTTCCATTCACCTGAATAATTTTGCGCAGTACGGATTGAACAATCTTTCTCTCAACGTTTATGACGTGAATGGAAAAGTGGTTTACTCCGAAGCAGAATTGAAAAATTCAATTATCAATGTGAATACTTCGGAATTTAAAACCGGAATGTATTTCGTGCAGATCAGCAAAGGCGACAAACGCATTGCTGAAGAAAAAATGATCGTTCAATAATCATCCACTCATCGTTGAAAAAAAGTCCTCCTGCATGCAAAGAGGACTTTTTTTTCTCCGAATAAATCCATCACCGCCCATGAAAAAAATCTTTACTACTTCCGCACTCTGCGCACTCGCACTCGCGATGCATTCGCAAACCGCATCTTTCTCCGATCAAACAGCAACAGTACTTCCGACTCCCGCTTTTCATAGCGGCGATGGCGTAGGCGTGTGCGACATGAACGGCGATTTTAAAGACGACATCGTTCGCGCAAGCATGAACACGACGATGTACATCGAATACCAGAATGCACCGAACGCGCTGTTCGGAGAAACATCTTTTTCCAATAACATCGGTGATCCCTGGGGAATGTGTGTAGGCGATGTGAACAACGATGGATTCAATGATGTCTTCTGGGGCGATTACGGAAATACCATTGTACTCACACGTACAGGCGCGAGCACGTACTCAAGCAACAACTGGGCAACCACCACCGGCGCTCCTTTTATTTTTGTGCAGGGATGTAATTTTTTCGACATCAATAATGATTCGAAACTCGATGGATTTGTTTGCAACGACGATGCATCACCAAATATTTATGTGAACAATGGCGCAGGAAACTGGACGTGGGACAATTCGCTCATGCCGCTTGCAACTGTTCCTGCTTCTGACAACAGCGGAAATTATGCTTCTATCTGGACCGATGTGAACAACGACGGATTTGTCGATTGCATGGTCACACATTGCCGCCAGGGCGTAACTAATTCTACAGATCCGCGCCGCATTGACCAGGTGTGGATCAATAACGGAAACGGAACTTTTACGCAGGATGTAACGAACTGGACAGGATTGCGCGATGGTGCGCAGGGATGGAGCACAGCGTGGGGCGATATTGATAATGATGGCGACATGGATGCATTCGTTCTGAATTACGATGTGAATTCAAAACTAATGGTGAATAATGGAAGCGGAGTTTTCACAAATATGATGAGTGGTTCCGGAATTGCAAACACCACGACCATCTTCGGTGAGAATGCAACTTTCCAGGATTTCAACAATGACGGTTATCTCGATCTGATGATCTCCGGAAGCAATCATCTTGTTTACATGAATAATGGTAATCACACGTTCACGGCTCTTGCAAATCCATTTCCATACAGCACGAACCAGATCACTGCACACGGTGTTGGCGACCTGAACAACGACGGATTCCTCGATGTGTATGCGAGCTATTGCGACATTTATCAAACAGCAAATACTTCGCGCAATGATAAAGTGTGGATGAACACCACGAGCAATGGAAACCACTGGATAAAATTCAATCTCGTTGGCGGAGCAACAACAGGCATGTCGAATAAAAACGGCGTTGGTGCAATCGTAAAAATTTATGGCCCGTGGGGAATACAAGTTCGCGAAGTGCGTTCGGGCGAAGGTTATGGAATTCAAAATTCGCTCACACTTCATTTTGGTTTGGGTGCGAATACTTCTATGGATAGCGCAGTAGTTGTTTGGCCTTCCGGAATTGTTGATCATGTTCCATCCATGGCTTCGAACACAGCCTACACGATCAACGAAGGCGCTTACCCGCTCTCGACAAATTATTCCATTTACAAACCACTCGCTATCGGCGTTTATCCGAATCCTGCGATCAATGAAGATGCTTCTATTCACCTGATGAATTTCGGCCAGTATGGATTGAATAATCTTTCGCTGAATGTGTATGACATGAATGGAAAATTAGTTTACTCAGAAGCGGAACTGAAAAATTCCATCATCTACATCAGCCGCGATATGCTGAACAGCGGAATGTATTTCGTGGAAGTGAAACAGGGAGATAAACGATTGGCAACAGACAAACTGATCGTCGAGTAAAAAAGAAAAATACAACTAACAAATTCCAAAAAACTCCTTCGTGAAAGCGGAGGAGTTTTTTTTACGGAACGATTTTTGTATTAGCAACTCAAACGCTTTTCCCGAATGAAATTTATTTTCCCTGGAATATTTTTCTGCATTTTTTCACTGGTACTGAATTTTCATTTGCATGCACAGGAAACGAAAAAAGATTCATCCGGAACAAATATTCCGTTTTCTTATGATGTCGTTTTCAGAATGAAAAGTAAACCGGAAAAATTATATGCCATTTACAATGGAGACGCCGTTTCATTCATCCGCTATAAAGGAGAAGGGGAAGAAGGAATTTTTCTCGGGATGAAAGGAGATTCATTGTGCATCCAGCATCTCAGCAAAAAAGACTATGACTGGTACACCAATCTGGATACTACCGGGTTGAAAATAATTCCGGATACCGTTTATGTTTCTCTCAATGGAATTTATCACATTGTGACCGAACGCCCGGAAGAATATGACGAAGGAAGTTGCGCTCATTCTAATCACAGCAGTCATTCTTCTCCTGGTATTTCCGGGGCAGCAATTGCGGGAGGTGCAATGGTTTTCACAGCATTTGTTTTTATGGATGTAGCCCTACACGAGTGTGCCCGTGTAAAAATTCTCGATATGCGGGATTGGGAATTGGTGGAGTTATATTGATAGAGACGCCCTTCGCATAAAAGGGCCACCCACGGCCGACCCTTTTCAATAATTGTTTCCCGGAATTTTACTGTCCCTTCAATTTCAGATTTTTCTTTCCGTTCTTCTTCTTTTTATTTCCGGCAATATTCGGAACATCTTTTTTCGCCGGAATATCGGCCGTTGTATTTCCATTCGCATCCACGATCACAATTTCGTAACCGAGATTTTCGAGCCCGGGAAGAATTTTATCCTTGTCGCCGATCACCGTGATCACCATGTGATCGGGATCGAGCCATTTTTTTGCGAGCCCGTCTATTTCCGGTTTGGTCAGCGCCATGAGCACTTTGTGCTGCTCTTCCATATAATTATCGGGCAGTCCGTAGAAAATAATATTTTTTAAATAATATAATTTCTGGTACGGATCTTCATACGCCAAAGCTTCACTCTGCGAAACGGATTTTTTCGTGTACTCGAGTTCATCATTGGTAATTCCATTATCAGCATAATCTTTTATCGCTTTCATGAATTCAACAACGGAACTGTCGGATGCATCCCATTTCACCCCCGCATAAGAAGTAAATGTTCCCACATAATTTGTTCCGCCAAAACCCGATCCTGCTCCGTACGTCCATCCTTTTTCTTCGCGCAATTTCAGGTTCAGATGCGAATTGAAATTTCCGCCAAGCTCATAATTCATGATCGTCGATTTATAATATTCCCCGGTTGCATCATACGGCATTGCCAAGCGGCCCACGCGTATTTCCGATTGCGCTGCTTCCGGTTTATTGAAGAGGAAAATCTTTGTTTGCCCTGCCGCATTTTTCGGAAGCAATTCTTCGCGCGTGCGCAAAACAGCATTCGTGGATTTCCAGTCCTGAAGAAATTTCAGTTTACTTCCCATAGCACTCGGAGTAAGATCGCTCACCACGATGCAGTTGCCGATATTCGGAGAAAACATTTTTTGATAGTAGGCTTTCACATCATCGATCGTTAGCCGTGAAACAGTTGAAGCCGTTCCGATGAGCGGGTAACCTTGAATATTATTAGCGCCATAAATTTCTCGCGCGTAAATGAAAGAAGCCATTGCTCCTGCTGAGGTGGACATGTTCGCAATGGATTCCATCTGTTGTTTTTTCACGAGATCAAATTCGGTCGCGGCGAATTTCGGATGAAATATTTTTTCATTCACGAGTGCTAGTGTCGCATCGAGATTTCTGGTGAAGCAGGTAATGTTCACTGTGATCTCTTCATTGGTAACAGAAACACTCACATCGCTTCCGAGCAATTCAAATTGTTTTTCAAGATCCGCCGCCGAATGATTTTCCGTTGATTGATCCATCATGCGCACGAGCATGTACGCAACGCCCGCCTTCGACGTGTCCTCCTGCCGGTGCCCCGCGCTCACGTTGATCTGCATGTACGTGCGCGGAATTTCCGTGGAAGTTGTTCCGATCACTTTCAATCCATTTGCGAAAACATCTCTCCAGATGGCCGGCGCTTTCACTGCGGGAGTTGGCCCTGCAACAGGATGAACACCACGATCGAAATTATCGACGGCACGGTTGTAATGAAGATTTTTGTATTCGGCGCTTTCTTCCGCTCCTGCTTTGTGCGCCGGAGGAATATAATTATCGGGGCGCGCTTTCATTTCAGGATGTCCTTTCGGGCAAACGGTAAGCACTACCGCCGCTTTTCCTTTGATATATTT
Source organism: Bacteroidota bacterium (assembly GCA_016194975.1). Taxonomy (NCBI): domain Bacteria; kingdom Pseudomonadati; phylum Bacteroidota; species Bacteroidota bacterium. The sequence continues at coordinate 11,051 of JACQAM010000014.1, read as the reverse complement.
ATTGTAAACGCGCATTACATCTTCTTTCGTTACGCTTTTGTAACGATCAAGATCTTTCTGCACAAGATTCGGATTTCCGTAAAATGTATTGTATTGCGCAAGTACAGATCCTTTTCCCTGCACACTCGTCATATTATCGAGCATGTATCCTTCCACAGTAAGCTGGTAACGTTTCACATCTTCATCTGTCGCGCCGGTTTTTTCAAATTGTGCCAATGCAATTTTTATGAGACTGTCTGCTTCATGCGGCGTATGCCCGGGATATGTTTTCACATTCATCGCAATCTGCCCGGCGAGTTCCATTGTAGCGCTGTACATATTTGCGCTCTGTGCAATTTTTGTTTCCACGAAAGTTTTATAGAAGATGGATCCTTTTCCTTCCGAAATAATATTGCACAGTGCATCCAGCGGCGCTTCATCAGGATCATTCGAAGGAACTCCCGGAAATGCCATTGTCAATTGAGGAAAACGCACATTGTCCTCATAAGAAATGCAGCGGTCAGAAGAAAGTGATGCAGGCATCTTTGGCATGTTGGTCACTTCGGGTCCGCGCGGAATGGGAGAGAAATATTTTTCTGCAAGTTTTAAAACTTCTGCCGTATTCACATCACCGGCAATAGTAAGGGTAGCATTGTTGGGTCCGTACCAGCGCATGAAAAAATTCTTGAGGTCCTGCACATTCACACGATTGAGATCATCAATGTACCCGATCGTTTCCCAGGAATACGGATGCCCTTCGGGATACATGGCTTCACCGATCTTTTCCCACACCAATCCATAAGGAGCATTGTCGTAACGCTGTCCTCTTTCATTTTTCACTGTGGCGCGCTGAATTTCGAATTTCTGCTGAGTAACAGAATCAAGAAGAAATCCCATGCGGTCTGCTTCGAGCCACATAGCGAGTTCAAGATTATTCGATGGCACCGTTTCAAAATAATTCGTGCGGTCGGTATTGGTAGAACCATTCATTTCTCCACCGGCTTCCGTGATGAGTTTGAAATGCTCTTCGTCGGCAACATGCGCTGATCCCTGGAACATCATGTGTTCGAAAAAATGTGCGAAGCCCGAACGTCCTTCCTGCTCGCGTGCGGAACCAACGTGATACGTTACATCCACGTACACGATAGGATCGGAATGATCTTCTGCAATAACGAGGTCGAGCCCATTGGGCAATTCGTATTTCGAATAAGGAATAACGAGATTACCCGGGCCATTCGATTCTACTTTCTCAATGAATTTTGTTTGCTGTTGCGCAACTGCGGAGAAAGAAAAAATAATGGAGAGTGAAAAGAGGATCTTTTTCATGTGCCGATTTTTAGAGGAACAAATATAGTTCATTGGGGGAAAGAAAATCCAAATGCCAAAATTTTCATTCATCCAGCGGGAATATTTTTTCTCCTTTCGCGTAATCTTTCTTCAAATGAAAAGCAACGTAAGTGATCTTCTTCGATTCTTTCAGAAATTTTTTTTCGTAGGTAGTTTGGATCGTCGTGAGCAGGTGGCCTTCTTCTTTTATTTCGCCATACACATCTTTCGAAGAGAATAATTTTTTGTGTTCTTCTTTGTCAATGATCCCGATCGTGAAATTATGCAGCAGTTCGCTGTCTGTTTTGAGATGGATGATTCCGTTTGATTTTAAAAGATGCGCATAGCGTTTCAGGAAAACAGGAGCCGTGAGCCGTTTGTTCGGTTTTTCTTTTTGCGGATCAGCGAATGTGATCCAGATTTCACTCACTTCATTCTCCGAAAAAAAACCATTAATGAAATCGATGCGTGTGCGGATAAATGCGGCATTGTCCAGTTTTTTTTCCTGCGCCATGCTCGCGCCCCTGTGCATGCGTGCGCCCTTGATGTCGATGCCAATGAAATTCTTTCCCGGGAAACGTTCGGCAAGTCCTACTGTGTATTCTCCCTTTCCACAACCCAGTTCCAATACGATTGGATTTTCATTATGAAAAAAATTTTCCTTCCATTTTCCACGCAAAGGGTGTAAACTTTTTTTCAGATCATAAAAACCATATTCCACCACGTGCGGCATGGATTTCATTTCTGCAAAACGGGTGAGTTTGTTCTTGTACATGAGGAATGCAAAAATAATGTACGATTTACAATTTACGATGGACAATTTCTGCGATAATACCTGAAAATAAAAACTCAATAAATCGTACATTGTAAATCGTAAATTGTAAATGCCGGAGGAGAAACAATGCCTTCATCCGTTAAAAAACGAGTTCTTATTGCTCCGCTTGACTGGGGCCTTGGCCATGCTACGCGGTGCGTGCCGGTGATAAAAGAATTTCTCCGGCAGAAGGCGGACGTGATCCTTGCAGCAGGGGGAAAACCTGCAAAATTCCTGAAGAAAGAATTTCCCGATCTGCGTGTGTTGAAATTTCCGGGTTACAATATCACTTATCCGCGCCATCGTTTTCTTGCTTTACATCTTGCCATGCTTTCTCCTTTCATTGCGGCTCGTGTGCGGAACGAAAGAAAAACCATAAGGAAAATAGTTGCAGAAAATGAAATTGACATTATCGTATCCGATAATCGTTTTGGTTGCCGCACACCGGAAACTTACAATGTTTACATCACCCATCAATTGAATGTGCTTACTCCATTCGGAAAAAAAGCAGCGACAAAATTTCACAAAAAATACTATGAACTGTTCGATGAAGTTTGGGTGCCGGATGTAGACGGAAAAATAAATATGTCGGGAGAACTCGGCCATGAAGAGGGGAATCATCCCTTCACACATTACGTGGGGCCGCTCACGCGATTCCTGCCGCAGGATATTCTCGAATCGCGAAAACAGAAATGGTGGCTGACGATCGTACTCTCGGGCCCGGAACCGCAGCGTTCCATTCTCGAAAAAACAGTGATGGATGAATGTGCAAAATTTTCTGAAGAAATTCTTCTCGTGCGCGGATTACCCGAAGGCGGAAAAAAAACGGAGCGTAAGTTTCCGCACGTTACGATCGCTGATCACATGAATGATGATGAACTGAAAGAAAATCTCATGGCATCGATGCATGTGTTGTGCCGGCCGGGATATTCTGCGCTCTGCGATCTTTCTGCATTGAACATCACACCCATTGTCATTCCCACTCCGGGACAAACCGAACAGGAATATCTCGCCGGTTATCACTCGCAGATGCGTCACCTGGTTTCTTTCCCACAAAAAAAATTCAACCTCGGAAAAGCGATACGCGAAAAAGCACAGATGAATTTATTCGGGATCTACGCTGATAAACTTGCGCTGGAAAGAAGAGTGAGAAAAGTGCTGCATAAGTAGTACGAAATACGCTAATTTACTTTCGGTAATGTAAAAGAAAATGTAGATCCGATCCCTTCGCTGCTGCGTACGTTGATGGTTTGTCCGTGTGCTTCGAGAATATGTTTTACGATCGCGAGCCCGAGCCCGGTACCACCCTGCTCTCTCGATCTTCCTTTATCCACGCGATAGAAACGTTCGAACAAACGCGGAAGATGTTCTTTCGAAATTCCGATCCCGTTGTCAGAAATTTCCACGAGGATATGATCATCCATATCGTAAAAACGCGTTTCAGTTTCCCCTCCTTCTTTTCCATACTTGATGGAATTCGTAATAAGATTCGTGAGCACCTGGCGGATCCGGTCTTTATCTGCATTCACATAAACTGCTTTATACGTTTCGCGGAATTTCATGGAAACTTTTCTGCTCTTCGCTTTCATTTCCTGCGAATAATAAACTTCCATCACCAGCGCATAAATGTCGAATGGAGTGCGCTCGATGATCATCTGCCCGGCTTCGAGGCGTGAAATACTTTCTAAATCTTCCACTATATTGATCATGCGTTCCACACCTTTTTCCGCACGCTCGAGATAATTGCGGTTGATGTTCGGATCATTGAGTCCGCCATCGAGTAGTGTTGTAACATAACCCTGTATATTGAAGATGGGTGTTTTCAATTCGTGAGAAACATTGCCGAGAAATTCTCTCCGGTAATTTTCCAGTTTTTTCAGATCTTCTATTTCGTGCGACCGGTTCTGCATCCAGTCGGAAACTTCTTTCTGAATTTCACGAAGCGGATCTTCAAAATCAGGGATTTCTGTTTTCCCGCTGTCGTCCCCTTTCAGATTGTAAATAGCTTTGTAAAGCGCGTTGATCGGGCGATTCACAAAATTCCTCACGTAGTAGAAAAAAACAAAATAGCTGATGAACCCGGTTGAAAGGAAAACGATCAGTGAAATAAACCACGCTACAGAAACATGGTAAGAAAGTGAAATGATAAACGTAGTTCCTCCGGCAACAACACCGGAAAGCAACGCCGTAAGAAATGCAACTTTTCGCAGGGAAGGTTGTTTCATCGGGACAAAGATAGTTTTGAGTTTTGAGTTATGAGTTGAAAATTTATTGATCAGCACTACAGCATCTCACCGCTCAATACTCATTGCTCAAACTATTCAGAAATCAAATTTATAGCCCACGCCTTTCACCGTCTTTATATAATCTTCCCCGATCTTCTCTCTAAGTTTTCGCACATGCACATCTATCGTTCTGTCGCCCACCACCACTTCATCGCCCCACACTTTATTCATAATTTCTTCACGCGCAAAAACTTTTCCCGGCTTGGAAGCGAGCAATGAAAGCAATTCAAATTCTTTTCTCGGAAGTGAAATATCATTCCCGTCTTTGTAAATAAGATAACTGTCGCGGTCAATTTTTATTCCGCCGAGGTCGAGCACTTTTGAATCTTCTGCGGACGGAATTCTTTTCAGCAATGCTTTTATCCGGCTCATGAGCACGCGCGGGCGAATGGGTTTGTTGATGTAATCATCGGCGCCGGCATCGAATCCGGCGATGTGGGAATAATCTTCACTCCGCGCAGTGAGAAATGCGATGATGGTTTTGTCCATTCCTTTCATCTGCCGCATGCGCGCGCAAACTTCCATTCCGTCGAGGCCGGGCATCATCACATCGAGTAAAACGAGATCTGGTTTTTCTTTTGCGGAAATTTCCAGCGCTTCTTTACCACCACTTGCTGTGAAAACAGCGTATCCTTCTTTCTTCAGATTATAAGTAAGGAATTCAAGAATATCCTCTTCATCATCCACCACTAATATCCTGTGCGTTTCATTCATATCAATAAATTCAGAATTCTCTAACAAATGTAGGGGCAAATGCGATAAGGGTATGTTAACAGAAAATTAATTAAACCATTAATTCAAATGCATTACCCCGGAAACTTTACTTGCAATTCAACTGCTATTCCGCTATCTTTCTTCATTCAACCCCGCATGAAAAATCTTTTTCTTGTTTTTATATTTCTTTTTTCAGTTGGATTAAGTGCGCAAACTCCATTTGCGAATGCACTTTCCATTTCCTTCGCAAACAGTTCGAAGATGAAAGATGTTTCGCGCTGCAGCGATGGCGGTTACGTCCTTTGCATGGACATGAACACTTTTCCTCAACAGGGCGCCTACGTGGTGCGCACGGATGTGAACGGCCAAATGCAATGGGCGCGATCGGTAACGCCTCCTTCGAATGCTGACCAGATGAATACATTTCAAGTGGCGGAATCTGTGAATGGCGGCTATTATCTTTTCGGCGAATACATGGATTCCGCTTCGAATATTGTAAATTATTTTATCACTTTTCTTGACGTGAATGGAAATCTTCTTTCCACGAAAAGAATTCCAACCGATGATTATACTTCTTATGATCCGCACATTCAACAGGACAGCGCCGGTGGATTCTGCATTGCTACCTGTCTTTATTATAAAATGGCGATGATCCGTACCGATGCTTCCGGAAACGTTCTCTGGGCGCATGCAGTTTCCAACAATTCTACATTTTTGTGGCCGGTAAATTCTTCCTACGATTGTTTAATAAATGACGATGGAAGTTTGTTGTTATCAGGCACAGCATCTTCTCATCTTGTTCTTCAGAAAACAAATGCAGCCGGACAAACAATATGGATCCACGGATATTCCGACGGTCAATCGGGCTTTCTGCCTTTTATTACCGCGCATGCTACGGGTGGTTACCTGATCGCAGGAGATGCCGGCAACGACAGATTTATAATGAAAACAGATACGTCAGGAAATATTTCCTGGTACGATGCATTTCCTTCCGTTGCCACTTCTGCGAGCGATTTTTCTTTTACTGATATGTATGAACTTTCTTCCGGAGAAATTGAAATTTCAGGAGCTTCATTTTATACATCATTTCTCGATTTCACGATGCGGCTTGATGCTGCAGGGAATGTACTAAGCGCAAATACGATCGGTGATGGAAACTCGCTTGAATTTTATAATTCTGCGATGTGCATTACACCGCTTGATGAAATAGTGCTCAGCGGGTACGCGGTAGATCAGGCCAACAGTCTTTCCGGAGAAAGTATTCTGCGAACAAACACCGGCGGAAATTTTTCCTGTCTTTCGAATCCTTACACAATTTTCCCTGATACGGCAGCGCCCATTCCCACTATACAACCCGATACTTTTTATTTCCTCAATGAAAACTGGTCGGCGGTGACATCGTTGAATTTTCATTCTACCAATCTTCCTTTTACCCAGGCCGACTTCTGCACGCTTTTTTCTGTGAATGAAAATAATCAGGCGGAAGATGTTTTGAAAATTTATCCTTCGCCGGTGGAGCAGGGAGAAAATATTTTTATTGAAACAGATCACTTCTCCGGGGAATACTTTCTGACTTTTTACGACGTGATTGGAAAAACGGTAAAAAAATTCAACCGCACTTTCAGCGGCGTTCAGGAAAAAACAGAATTGGAAACTTCGGGATTGGCAAAAGGAATTTACATGCTGAGGATTACCAATGAGAAAAATGAATTGGTAGGGGCAGGAAAATTTGCGATCGACTGAGAAACTGTTTATCCTGAATATTGGCAAATTCAGCATAAATGTTGTGTTTCATTGAGAAAACGGGGGTTCCCCTCTTCTGGACTGGTAAGAAGTTGCAGAATTTGTGCTTGATTTCTACGGATTTTCGTTTTACTTTAGACTTCGAACTAATACCCCGTTACATGAAAAAGTTATACTCCTTCACTTTGCTTTCTATTTGCGGAGCAATGGCATTCGCACAAAGCAATTTCCAGAAAGCGATCTCTATTCCTTTCACCAACACGCCTTCTCCTAAAAGCATTATTCAGTGCAGCGACGGCGGTTATTTAATTGGTGCTAGTTCCTATAATGCCGGCAACTATCTTATCCGCACGGATGCGAATGGAACGGTTACCTGGACAAAATCAATTTCACTCGCATCGGGCGCTGCGCTCGACGAAGTGGGACAAAATACTTCTCTTGGGTATTATGTTTTGTCGGAAGGATCTGATTCTTCTTTCATGAGTACGAGATATTATCTGACTTTGCTGGATGCGGGCGGAAGTATTCTTTCTACGCACCAGTATTCCACCAACGGTTATACTTATAATTCTGCGAAAGTGCGTCAAACGCTGGATGGAGGATATATGATCTCCGAATCGCTCTATGAAAAAATAGGTGCGCTTAAAACAGATGGCAATGGCGTTGCACAATGGAATTATTCTTTCACTGCCGATACTTCAATTTCAGCAAAAGATCCGAGTTTCGATTGTGTTGTGAATTCTGATGGAAGCATGATCTTCACCGGCAAACGTTCATCTGATATAGCCCTTGTAAAATCTGACGCAAGCGGAAATATGATGTGGACAAAAACACTTTCCAACGGATCATCGTATTATCATACCAATTCCATTGCAGCTCTTCCTGGTGGAGGATACATCATTGCAGGTTATGAAGATTATATTGCATTCCTGATGAAAACGGATGCAAGCGGAAATATTACCTGGTACAAAACGTACACCGATCCTGCGCTTGGTTATTTTTCTTTCTCTCACGTTGCAGTTCTTCCGAATGGAAATCTTTTCCTCGAAGCTTCTGATATGTGGATGATGAATTACCAGACCGAGTACGTGCTCTCTGATCCGAATGGAAATATCATCCGGTCTTTCACCTACGGGGATGGCTCCAACTCTATGCTCACTAATCCTTCCTTCACACTGACCAGCGACGGTGGCGTTGCACTTACGGGTTATTACACCGATAATAGTTCCGGCCTTTCCGGAATTGGCCTGATCAAAATGGATGGAAATTTCAATTCCGGTTGTCAGCAATTCAATGCTACTGCACAAAACACCACAGGTGCAGGCGCTCCTTATTCACAGTCGGTTCCTTTTTTCCGCATTACTGAAAATGCAAATGGAACAGCACTTAGCACCGGAACTGTTTCAATTCTCGCAACCGAAGCTGATTTCTGTACACTCTTCAGTGTGCAGGAACACGGTTCGAATATTGCCGATGTGGCCGTTTACCCCTCACCGGTTGCCAACGGAGAAATGCTTCATGTAAATATTCCGGGAGTTGTTGGGAAAACGGTGATCTCGGTTTACGATGCTACAGGACGCTTGCTTGATGCAAAAGAACAGGAATTAGTCATGAACACTCCTGTTGATCTGCAAACCACGGGTTATAGCAAAGGTGTTTACCTCGTGCGTATTACCGATGTGAATTCAAATCTCATTGGTGAAACAAAATTCATTGTAGAATAATTCACTCACACTTTTTATGGACAGGCGATCTCAGGGTCGCCTGTTTTTTTTTGTTCAGTTGTAAATGAACAATTCTTTATTGAAAACTATTCTTCACTTTCTTCTTGAAATTTCTGCCGATGCTTCGTTAAATTTAACGGAGCAAAATGAAAGGTAAACCCGGATCGGATTTTTTTTACATGGTGTACGAAGTGGTTCGCCTCGTTCCGAAAGGACGCATCACTACGTACGGCGCAATTGCGAAATACCTGGGCATGAAAGGTTCTTCGCGCATGGTGGGCTGGGCCATGAACAGTTCGCATTCGCATCACTCACCTGTGCCCGCGCATCGCGTCGTGAATCGCGAAGGATTGCTTACCGGGAAAAGTCATTTTGCTTCTCCTTCACTCATGCAGGAATTACTCGAGAACGAAGGCATTCATGTACGCAACGACAAAGTGCAGAATTTTAAAAATCATTTCTGGGATCCGGGGACGGAGCTGAAGCTTTAACCGTCGCACTTTCCTGCGCTCCATTCAATAGAGTTTATTCCGAATAAGATACTAAATGCGCAACAGGAAACTTTTTGGCATTCAAATGAATCAGACTGAGCATCGGGAATGCCTTGCAAATGCTCAGTTTTTAATAATGGAGCGCTTGCAATCATTGTTATACAACTCTTAATCGATATAAACTCTAATGATTCAAAAAATCCAGGACTATTAATTCTTCGAATACACTTCCATCCTGAAATACGCGGCAAACTGAACGGGGACTCCGTATTCGCAATTATATTCTTCTTTCGGCGCAGAAGATTTTGCTTTGGCAGAATATGTTTTCAGCGCATAACGATCCACGAAACCAAAGTCGTGAATGAGTTCCCATTTCGCATTATTTTTTTTGAAAAAAGAATAACCGATCTGCGTACGTAAGTGATCACCATCTTTTATTTTCCTTATCACCACGCACATCCCAATCTCTTCTCCACCGCATTTCCCGAGCGAAACAGTATCTGTTTTCCCACTCGTTTCCACCTGAATTCTTTTCCCCCTCGGAAACTTCAGCGAGTCTCCATTCACATAAATTCTGTCGATAGCAATATCTACGTAATAACTTTTTTGCGCACAGAGAACTGTATTTACCAATAGGAAAATGAAGATCATCCCTTGTTTCATAACCGAAATGTAACAAAAGACCTGCCATGAACAGTTGTCAGCGGCGCTGACTCCCGACAACCGGTGCTGACCTCAATTCACTAACTTTGCATTATGAATATCACCACCAATCAGGTTCTTGATGCATTGCGTAATGTGGATGATCCGGATCTTAAAAAAGATATTGTCACACTCGGAATGGTAAAGGAACTTGTCATCAACGACAATAAAGTTTCTTTCACCGTTGTGCTCACGACCCCTGCCTGCCCGCTGAAAGATCTCATACACCGTGCCTGTGTGAATGCTGTGAAATATTATGTGAGTAAGGATGTGGAGGTAGAAGTAAAAATGACATCTAATGTTTCCACGCAGAAAAAGGGGCCTGCGCTTCCCGGTGTAAAAAATATTATTGCTGTTGCTTCCGGAAAAGGCGGCGTGGGAAAATCTACCATTGCTTCCAATCTCGCGTGTGCGCTCGCAATGACAGGTGCAAAAGTGGGATTGATAGATGCCGACATTTATGGCCCGTCTGCTCCGCTCATGTTCGACGTGATGAACGAAAAACCTTTGCTAAAAGAAGTGAACGGAAAAACAATGATGATCCCGGTTGAAAGTTATGGAGTGAAAATAATGTCGATGGGATTTTTTGCACATAGCAATGAAGCAGTGGCATGGCGCGGGCCAATTGCGGTGCGTGCGCTCACGCAAATGATCACCGAAGCCGAATGGGGCGAACTCGATTATATGATCGTGGATCTTCCTCCCGGCACCGGCGATATTCATCTCTCTCTCGTTGCTGCAGTTCCTGTTACCGGCGCTGTCATTGTGAGTACGCCGCAGAATGTGGCGCTCGCTGATGCGCGCAAGTGCGCGGCCATGTTCCGTATGCAGGCGATCAATGTTCCGGTGCTTGGTATCGTGGAAAATATGGCGTGGTTTACACCGGCAGAACTTCCGGAAAATAAATATTTCATTTTCGGAAAAGAAGGAGCTGCACGTTTTGCAGAAGACATCGGCGTTCCTTTGCTCGGACAAATTCCATTAGTGCAGAGTATTTGCGAATCGGGTGATGCCGGCCGCCCTGCTGTTTTGCAGAATGATACCATCCAGGCAAAAGCATTTCTCGAAATGTCAGGAAATGTTGCACGACACATTGCGATAAGAAATTCGAAGGAAATAGAAGTTGCCGCACAATAATATTGAAAAAAGACAAAAAAGAAATCCAAATAACAAAATAACTACTTACCGATTGGAATTTGGTAGTGGCTCAGTTTGCTCTTTTCCGATTCAACTTCGCGCCTTGGCGCCTTCGCGGTTCCTAAACCATTCTTTT
>JACQAM010000013.1 GCA_016194975.1 Bacteroidota bacterium | reverse complement strand
TGCAGACGAACTCGAAACGAATGATGATTCTAAAAAAAAAGTTCCCGCGCAAAAAAAGAAGGAAGTGGATGCGCACCACAAATGGAAAGAGAAGGAATACAAAAATCAGCCCGGCGGTAGCGAACAAAAAAAAGACGGCGACCTCGATGAATTCGGAAATATCTATCGTCCGAAATTTCTGAGCAATCATACGCACGCCAGTAAAACGGATCCGGACGCGCGCATCAGCGTGAAGCCGGGAAAACTGTTTTTCTTTCGATTAACAATCGCATAACTACAAAGTCGCCAATTGTTGATAAAATGCGGACTAATGTTGATTTAAAAGCTAATTGTTAACCAATCCTTAACATGCCTGTAATGTCGGGGTAATTGTAAATTGATTGTTTTGTGTAGGTAAAATTTACAAAACAGTTCACATAAAAATTACACTATGAGCAGGATCAACAAAATGGCAAGAACGATAACCATCGCATCGGCTATACTCTTCGCTACAGCTATGTTCGCACAACAGGACACTGCGAAAAAAGATTTCAAACCTTCCGGCAAGATCTGGGGTTATGCATTCGGAGATTATTATTACAAAATGCATCATGATTCTCTGAACCGGGGCAGTTCACAATATTCGAATATGCCTGAAACTGCGAACGCTTTTGAATTCCGGCGTGTTTACCTGGGATATGATTATAATATTAGCGAACGTTTCTCAACTGAATTATTGCTCGCTTACGAAGGACAAACACTGAGCGATAATACGCGAACAGTTTTTATTAAGGCCGCAAATTTTAAATGGAAAAATATTTATAAAAATGCAGACCTCGTGGTCGGACAGCAGGCCACCCCTTCCTGGCCTATGCTCATTGAAAAAATATACGGATACCGTTCTGTAGAAAAAACAATTTTCGATATGAGAAAAGGGGCATCATCGAATGATGTGGGTATTGGCCTCCAGGGGAAATTCGGTTCAAAAGGGAATTTAGGTTATAATCTTCTTGTTGGAAATGGAAGCGCGCAGAAACTTGAAGGTGATATTTTTAAAAAATTCTACGGCGAATTTTATGCGAAGACGCTGAATCAAAAATTAGTCATTGATGTGTACAGCGATTTTGAACGCACGAACATGCAACCCAATTTTCATAAATACAAAAACGCTTACAAGTTTACGGTCTTCTATACCACGGATACAGTAAATGCTTCAGGAGTTCATCCGGGTTGGTTCACGATCGGTGTGGATGCGTACGTGCAGATGCAGCACAATTATGTTGCTTACTCCGATACATCAGTTACTCCGGCGAAAACCGATACTGCCGATGGAATGGTAATGGGCGTTGGAATTTATATTCGCGGTATGATCATTCCCCGCAAACTCGGCTACTTTGCGCGATACGATATGTACAATCCCGACACACATTATAACAACACTTACGTTTATTCCATGGGAAGTGCGCCGGTCACAGAAAGTTTCATCACTGCGGGATTCGATTACACGCCGCATAAAAATGTACACATCATGCCGAATATCTGGTACGATGGATTTGCAAGTCGCGCGAAAGGCGCGAGCGGGCATGTGAAAAGTGATTATGATATGGTACCGCGATTGACGTTCTGGTATGTGTTCAAATAGGAATTATCGGAATCGGTAATTTTTTAAAAATCCTGCGCCCGGCGAATAGCCGGGCTTTTTTATTTCACAACTACCGGCATCTCCTATTATATTTTGTGGTGAAAAACCCTCCACGCTGTTGAATTAATATGCCCGTAATTTTTACTTAACAATGGAATTACACTTTTGCAGTATAATAATTGACCATCTAAAATAAAATCTACATTATGAAAATTATCCGAAATTTAATCGCCGCCGCAACAGTTTGCTTTTTAGCAGCATCCTGCGGTGGAAGTGGATCGTCTGATCCATCCGATTCAACAGCAGGCAAAGGCGAAACCGTAAGTGAAATTCTCGGCGCAGGCGCAACATTTCCATTCCCCTTGTATTCAAAAATGTTCGATGCATACAAGACAAAAACAAATATCGCGATCAACTACCAGTCCATCGGATCGGGTGGTGGTATCAAACAACTTCAGAATAAAACAGTTGACTTCGGCGCGTCTGATGCTCCAATGAGCGACGACGATCTGTCAAAATCTCCTGCGGCTATCATGCACATCCCGACTTGCCTGGGTGCAGTAGTAGTTGCATACAACATCGACGGAAATCCGAAATTGAAATTTTCTCCTGATGTTCTTGCAGATATTTTCCTCGGCAAGATCAAAAAATGGAATGATGCACGTATCAAAGCGGATAATCCGGATGCGAAACTTCCATCCATGGACATCACTGTTGTGCATCGTTCAGACGGAAGCGGAACAACGTATGTGTTCTCTGATTACCTGAGCAAAGTAAGTCCTGATTGGGCAACTAAACCAGGAAAAGGAAAATCACTCGACTGGCCTGTTGGTATCGGCGCGAAAGGAAATGAAGGTGTTGGTGGAATGGTGAAACAAACTCCCGGAAGTATCGGTTATGTGGAGCTTGCTTACGTTATTCAGAATAATATGAGTGGCGCGAGCATCAAAAACAAATCAGGAAATTTTATCGACGCTTCTCTTGCTTCCATAAGCGCATCTGCAAATGTTGCCATACCGGAAGATTTTCGCGTATCACTTACCAATACCGATGCGGCGGATGGTTACCCGATCAGCAGTTTCACTTACATTCTTGTTTACACCGAACAAGGTTACGATACGCGTACCGAAGCGCAGGCAAAAGGAACCGTTGATCTCATCAACTGGATGACACACGAAGGACAACAATACGCGGCTCCACTTAATTACGCGGCACTTCCTGATGGAGTGGTGAAATCGGTGGAAGCTGCATTGAAAAAAATCACTTACAAAAGCAAACCATTGATGCAGTAAGAATTTTCATTTTAGTTTACACGTTTGGTTAGAGCGTACTGTCTGCGAAGTCGGTATGCTTTCACCGTTTTAATAACTATGAGCAATTTAACCATATCGAAACGCAGCGGGCTCTCTGAAAAAATATTTCAGAAGACGTTATTGCTTTCCGCATTACTACTGATCGTCATCCTGCTCGGTATCTTCATCACGCTTCTCGTCAATTCCATGCCGTCGATCAAAGCCGTTGGATTCAGTTTCATTTATGGAAAAACATGGGATCCTGTTTCTGATGAATACGGCGCATTGCCATTTCTCGTCGGAACATTGCTCACTGCTTTTCTTGCGTTGCTCATTTCAGTTCCATTCTCACTTGCGATCGGATTATTTCTTGGCGAATATTATCCGAAAGGCCCTGTTGCTGCGGTGATCAAAAATGTTTTTGAATTGCTCGCGGGAATTCCATCTGTTATTTATGGTTTCTGGGGAATCTTTGTTCTCGTTCCCATCATGCGCGATTTCGAAATGAAAATGGGTATTCCGCCGGTTGGAGTTGGCATCATCACTGCATCTGTTATTCTCGCGATCATGATCATGCCGTATTCTGCTTCACTGATCAGGCAAGTGGTGACAATGGTTCCTTCCAATCTGAAAGAAGCTGCGTATTCTCTCGGCGCAACACGAATGGAAGTGATACGTTACGTGGTCATGCCGAATATCCGCTCGGGATTATTCGCCGGTGTTCTGCTTTCACTCGGTCGCGCGCTCGGAGAAACAATGGCGGTGACGATGCTCATTGGAAATACAGATGATCTTCCGACAGGTTTTTTCAGCACGGGTAATACCATGGCGAGTGTTATTGCCAATCAATTCACGGAAGCAACGGGAGACTTGCAATATTCTGCGTTGATTGAAATGGGACTTTTTCTTTTCATCGTCACCACCATCATCAACATAATCGGAAGAAGGATCATCAAAAAATTCTCGTATGAATAAAACAACCACCTACAGGAATTTCAAGAATGGTTTCTTCAAAGGAACTGTGGTTGCGTTTACCGCGATCGCAACTATCCCGCTGGTGTTGATCCTGTTTTACATTTTCAAACAGGGAATATCTTCCATTAACTGGCATTTTCTCTCGCAGGAACCAAAACCTGTAGGAGAAACAGGCGGCGGAGTTTACAACGCGATCATCGGTACATTACTCATGATCCTCGTTGCTTCTGTCATTGCTATCCCGATCGGAATTACCACTGCGCTTTACACAAAAGAAAATCCGAAATCGAAGATCACTTACTGGACAAGAATTTCTGTCGATGTATTGCAGGGAATTCCTTCCATCGTCATCGGAATAATAATTTATCTGTGGGTGGTAAAATCATTCAGCGGATTTTCCGCTGTCTCCGGAAGTTTAGCGCTTGCTTTCATGATGCTTCCTTCGATCATCCGTTCAACAGAAGAAACGCTCAAACTCATTCCTGATTCGCTCAAAGAAGCTTCACTCGCGCTTGGTGTTCCATATTATCGTACGATAACGAAAGTGATCCTTCCCGCGGGACTCAGCGGAATTCTCGGCGGGATCATTCTTGGTATTGCGAGAATATCTGGTGAAACTGCTCCACTGCTTTTCACGGCATTCGGAAATCCATACACGAATTACAATATGCTCAAGCCGATGAGTAGTTTGCCGCATATTATTTTTTATTATGCGAACAGCGCGTATGACGACTGGCACAAACTCGCGTGGGGCGCGTCTTTCCTGCTTATTGTTTTCATTCTTGTTCTGAATATCATCACCAAAATCGTAGAAAGAAAATGGAAAGTACAATTCTGAACATGACAGTAACGGGAGAAAATAACGCGACAATAAATGTTGAGGTAACTGAAAAGCCAATGCCTATGGAAACTATGCGGGAAGTTTTGAACGAAACAACAACTATTCTCAGTACCGAGAACTTCAATGCCTATTTCGGAAAGAACCAGGTGCTGAAGAATGTGAATGTGGATCTGTACAAGAACCAGGTAACGGCGATCATGGGTCCTTCCGGTTGCGGAAAAACAACATTCATCCGCTGCATCAATCGCATGCACGAACTCACACCTGATGCAAAAGCGGAAGGTGTTATTTCACTCGATGGCGAAAATATCTTTGATATGAATACCATCGTGCTCAGAAGAAAGATCGGAATGGTTTTCCAGCGGCCGAATCCTTTTCCGACGATGAGCATTCACGATAATGTGATCGCAGGATATCTGCTGAATGGAATTCGTCTTTCCAAACAGGAAAAAGCGGAGGTGGTGGAAGAATCACTCACGCGCGCCGCATTGTGGAATGAAGTGAAAGATAATCTTCACAAAAAAGGAACTTTCCTTTCGGGCGGACAACAGCAGCGTTTGTGCATTGCACGCGCGATCGCTATGAAACCGGAAGTGCTTTTACTTGATGAAGCAACTTCCGCGCTCGATCCAATTTCCACTTCAAAGATCGAAGAACTGATTTACGAACTGAAGAACAAATACACGATCATCATCGTTACGCACAACATGCAGCAAGCCGGACGCGTAAGTGATTACACCGCTTTCTTCTATCTGGGCGAACTGATGGAATTCGGAACGACAAAAGAAATATTCACGAATCCTAAAAATCCGAAGACGCAGAATTATATCACAGGAAGATTTGGATAAAAAAGTTGGTGGTTGGTGGTCGCCTTCTGCCTTCGTAATTGTACCACCAACGATCAACCTTTAAACCACCAACTTTTAGATGACACATTTAGATACCGAAATTCATCAACTGAAAGAGCAGCTCATCGAGATGCAATACATTGTTCGCTCTCAACTGGCGAAATGCAGATCTGCTTTGATGACGTATGATCCCGATCTCGCACGGGAAATACTTTTCAATGAAAAACGGGTTAACGCATTTGAATTGAAGATCGATCGTGATTGTGAAAATATGCTCGCGCTCTTCAATCCTGTTGCTGTTGATCTCCGTTTTATTCTCGCGACGCTGAAGATCAATTCCAATCTTGAACGAATTGGTGATAATGCGGAAGGAATTGCGCGGTATGTGCTTGATGTGCGTGAAGCTTTCCCGCTCGATATGCTGAAAGATTATCGTGTGGAAGAAATGTTCGGGACCGCTTTGTCGATGATGGATGATGCACAGGACGCGTTGATCAAAGAAGATACTTCACAGGCAAGAAAAGTTTTTGTGAAAGATGATATTCTCGACGCGATCAACAAGGCGGGTACACAACTTACATTGAGATCGATCCAGGAATCGAAACCATTGCCACTGCATTATCTGAATACACTTTCCATTCTTCGCAAGCTCGAGCGTGTGGGCGATCAGACAAAGAATATTGCAGAGGAGATCATCTTCTTCATTGAGGCGAAAGTTCTGAAGCATGTGAAGGACTGATATCCGGTTTATTCTTTTCTATTTCTGACTTACTAACAAGTTATCCCGTTAACATTGGCTTAACATTGGCGTCTGTTGACCACTTTACATTTGCCTATCATTCGATTAACTAAAACTTAACACTATGGGAGTCCTCTCATTCCTTCTTCCGCGAGACCGGAAATTTTTTCCGCTCTTTCACCAGGCAACAGAAAATCTTGTAAAGACTTCGAAAGTTCTTGTTGAACTTGTGAATGCTCCACCGGAAAAACGCCGCGAACTCATTAAAGAGATTGAACACCTGGAACACACAGGAGACAATATCACGCACATGATCTTCAATGAACTCGGAAGAAATTTTATTACTCCTTTCGACCGCGAAGACATTCACGCACTCGCTTCCGCGATCGATGATATCGTAGATCTCATTGAAGGAACTGCGAAACGCATCGACCTCTACAAGATCACCGAGATCAACGAAGCGATGGTGATGCTCTCGGAAATCATTCTCAAAGGCGCCATCGAACTGAATGTTGCGGTGACGAATCTTGAAGGAATGAAACGAATTACCGAGATCAAAGAAGCATGTGTGAAGATCAATTCACTTGAGAACAATGCAGACGATGTTTTCAATATGGCGATCGCACGATTATTTGACGATGAAAAAGATGCGATCAAACTCATCAAGCTGAAAGAAATTCTCCAGGCGCTCGAAACTGCAACTGATAAATGTGAAGATGCTGCGAATACGATCGACTCGATCATCATCAAATACGCGTAATAAAAAATTCTATTCAATAATCTAAACGCGCAAAAAGAAAAATGGCTCTTCTTGTTACCGTCATCATACTCGCACTGATCTTTGATTTCATCAATGGATTTCATGATTCGGCGAATTCCATTGCTACGATCGTTTCCACAAAAGTTCTGACGCCATTGCAAGCGGTGATATGGGCTGCAGTTTTCAATTTCGTCGCGTTCTTTATTTTCCGCGATCACGGAGTAGCAAATACCATTGCAAAAACGGTATATAAAGAATACATCACTTTGCCGGTGGTTCTTTCCGGACTCATAGGCGCCATCATCTGGAATCTCGCAACATGGTGGTACGGAATTCCTTCTTCTTCTTCGCACACGCTCATTGGCGGATTCGCCGGCGCAGCCATGGCGCACGCGGGAATCCATTCCATCAATCCTGAACCGGTGATCAAAACTACAAGCTTTATTATTCTTGCTCCGGTTATTGGAATGATCATCGCCTACATTACTTCCATCTGGCTTCTCAATTCTTTCCGCAAAGGAGTGGTTCCGAAAATTATTTCGCTCGCGATCATGATTTGTATTTCCTGGTACATCTGGTCGGTGCTTGATCTGCATCCTGATAAAGCAGGCATCAAAGGAGAAATTAAAACTGTGGAAATAAATGGAATAAAAAAAGATGTAATTAAATCAAAAGTTTTTGATGCAACGCCGGAAGAAACAAGAAAAGCATGGAATGATGCGATGACCAAAAACAAAGCGACAGTATCAGGTACCGATCGCATTGTTGCAAGTAGATTCGCAGTTGACTCCATCAGCAAAACCCCGGTCACCGTCATTGCCGATTTTAAAGACACCGTCGGCGAAACAAGGATCACACTTTCATTCATGCGCGATACTATGATGATCACGAAGAAAAATGATTCTACTTTATTCAAGCACGCTAAAAATTTCCTTGCTGATTTCGGAAAGAAAACAACCGGCAAAGGAAAAGCGGAAGATATCAGCAAGATCCTTCTTGCAAAAGAAAATTTCAAATGGTTGTTACTCGGAACAATACTTATCATTCTTTCGATCTTCACTTTATTTCTCAGCACACTCAATAATGCAAGGGCTTCAGCATGGTTCAAAAGATTGCAACTTCTTTCTTCTGCCGCATTCAGTATCGGCCATGGTGGAAACGACGCGCAGAAAGTAATGGGTATAATCACTGCTGCATTGATCGCTTCCAATAAACTCGACACATTCGAACACATGCCCATCTGGGTTCCGCTTTCCTGCTACACTGCAATTGCATTAGGAACGCTGAGCGGCGGATGGAAAATTATCAAGACGATGGGAACGAAAATCACAAAGCTCACTCCATTCGAAGGAGTGGCGGCTTCTACTGCGGGTGCAATTACTTTATTCTTCACGGAAAATCTTAAAATTCCGGTGAGCACTACGCACACGATGGCGGGTTCAGTGATCGGCGCGGGCGCAACAAAAAGATTGAGTGCAGTTCGCTGGGGAGTAACGTTCAATTTACTCTGGGCATGGATACTTACGATCCCAGTCTCTGCTGCGTTGTCTGCAATTGTGTATTACATCGTGAATGCGTGCATGTAAGGTATTAGGGTATTAAGGTATTGGGGTACTAAGGAGGATCAGCTTTCAGATCATTGCCTGACTACCTTATTACCCCAATACCTTAATACCTTAATACCTTTGTAGTATGAATCCCGCCGATCTTCGCAATAGAATTTTTGAAGTTGATGAGAAGAATTTCGATTCACTCGCGTTGGATGTTTTCCGTTTCCAGTATGCGAATTGTGAAGTGTACCAGAATTTCTGTGATGCATTCCGCCGGACACCTATGCTCGTCAACTCACTTGACAAAATCCCTTTTCTACCGGTTGAATTTTTTAAAACGCACCCGGTTTATTCGCGTGGAAAAGATCCTGAACTTATTTTCAGCAGCAGCGGAACAACAGGACAGGAAACAAGCAAGCATCATGTAGCGGAAGTAAAACTGTATGAAGAAAGCTTTATGCGTTCGTTCAATATTTTTTACGGTGATGTTTCGCAATACACTTTTGTCGCGCTGCTTCCTTCTTATCTCGAACGTAATGGATCTTCGCTGGTGTACATGGCAGATCGTTTGATCCGGGAAAGTAAAAATGCTGATTCCGGATTTTTCCTGGATGAATTTGAGAAGCTGAATGTACTGCTGAAAAAAAATACCGCTTCCGGTAAAAAAATATTTCTGCTCGGTGTAACGTATGCTTTACTTGATCTTGCAGAAAAATTTCCGCAGCAACTGAAAAATGTGATCATTATGGAAACCGGCGGCATGAAAGGCAAGCGCAGTGAAATGGTGCGTGAAGAAGTTCATGCTATTCTGAAAAAAACTTTCGATTTGGAAAAAATTCATTCGGAATATGGCATGACGGAATTGCTTTCACAGGCGTACTCAAAAGGAGATGGAATTTTCAATTGTCCGCCGTGGATGAAAATTATCATTCGTGAAATGAATGATCCGTTGACGAACGCGCCGAATGGAAAAACAGGCGGAGTGAACATTATCGATCTTGCGAATCTTTACAGCTGCAGTTTTATTTCAACTTCCGATCTCGGAAAAAAATATGACGACGGTAGTTTTGAAATTCTCGGGAGATTTGATAACAGCGATCTGCGGGGTTGTAACCTGCTAATTGAGAATTGAGAATGCAGAATGCGCGCGAGCCCTCCCTTTATTTGCCTAAGCCAATTCCCCATTCCCCATTCTGCATTGATGTTATCGCCGACTATCCCCCGATTGAAGCCAAATATAGAATAAGCGAACTTTCGGCAAATAAAATTCGTAAACCTGTACAGATGAAAAAAGCAATTTATTTGTCGTTGATAATTTTTACTGCCCTTTCTTCCTGTAAAAAAGACAAACCGATTCCGTTGAAAGTGGTTTACTCCGTGAGTGAAATTTCTTCCGCTTCACCAACGTACGACATCGCTTTCACTTCAGATAAAACCGGAACCACCACAATTTCTTCTTCCTCGTCCGATCACTGGAGTTCGCCAACATTAGAACTTGACCGCGGACAATTTGTTTCCATGAAAGTCGATTGCACGGATCCCACATTCGATATAAAATTTGCGATCTACATCAACGGTTATTTATTTAAAAACGATGAGATGCAGGCGCCGGTAAGTTCAAAAACGATCAGCGGGAATATTTCGAATTAGAATTTAATAATTCAAAAATTCGATTGAGGAAATCCTTATTCGTAAATCCTTGAATCTTTGAATTATTAAATCTTAAAGCCGAGTACTTGTCTGACTCTGGCTAAAGTAATAGTCGCAATAGCCCTCGCTTTGTCTTCTCCCTTTTTCAATTCTGCATCCAGTGCCGCACGGTCTTTCATGAAATGATCGTAACGCTCGCGTTCTGTTTTATATTTATCAAGAATTAATTCGAGTAACGCATTCTTCGCGTGGCCATATCCGAAATTTCCGGCAAGATATTTTTTACGAAGATCTTCCGTTTGTTCCGCGCTTCCCATTAATTTATACAATGAAAAAACATTATCCTTATCGGGATTCTTCGGCGCTTCGAGCGGAGTGGAATCGGTAACGATACTCATGATCACTTTCTTCAGTTCTTTTTCCGGAAGAAAAATATTGATGAAGTTGTTGTAAGACTTGCTCATCTTTCTTCCGTCAATTCCGGGAACAGACATCACTACTTCATCCACTTTCACTTCGGGCACGACAAAAACATCTTTCTGGTAATGATGATTTACTTTCTCCGCCAGGTCGCGTGTGAATTCGAGATGCTGCATCTGGTCTTTTCCCACGGGAACAAAATTCGTATCGTACAAAAGAATATCTGCCGCCATCAGAACAGGATACGTGAACAATCCTGCATTCACATCCGAAAGATTATCGGATTTGTCTTTGAAAGAAGTGGCGAGTTGCAAACGCTGATACGACATGAAGCAATCGAGATACCACGTGAGTTCGCAAACTTCCGGAACATCACTCTGCCGGAAGAGAATATTTTTTTCTGTATCTAATCCGAATGCAAGCCACGTTGCTGCCACTGCATCCGAACTTTCCCTGCGGAACTGTGCGTCTTTCACCGAGGTGAGCGAATGAAGATCAGCAATAAAAAAAATACTGTTGTTGCCGCTCTGCCTCGAAAGATTGATCGCAGGAATGATCGCGCCAAGAAGATTTCCGAGATGAGGAATGTTGGTGCTTTGAATGCCGGTGAGAATGCGTGCCATGACGCAAAGGTATCAAGTAGCTGGTATCAGGCATCATGAATTTTTGTAAAGGAGAATACCTGCTACTTGATACCTGCTACCTTTGTAAAATCTGTTTCGATCTGTAATCTGTATTCTCCGTACAAATCCGTAATCCTCCCGCTGTGTTCATGCACTACATAGGAATACTCCCACGAGCATTGTGGAAATTATTATTCGCGCTGAATTTCATCGTGAGCATGATCCTCCTGTGGCCGTTGTTTTTTGTTTTGCTTTCAATGAAACGTTACCGCACTTCATTTTGGTTCATGCGCATCTGGGCGCGATGGGTGCTCACCATTCCGGGAATTTTTCCGCGTGTGAAAAGACGATGCGATCCCCGCGCTATAAAAGGCCCCTGCATTTTTGTGGCGAATCATTCTTCCTATCTCGATATTGTGATCAGCTACATTGCTGTTCCGGTTTATTTCGTGTACATGGGAAAAGCAGAAATTGACAAAGCTCCGCTGCTGAGAATGTTTTTCAAGGGAATGAATATTTATGTCGATCGCACAACAAGAAGCGGATCGTATGCAGCGTTCCAGCGAGCGACAGAAAAATTACGTAACGGAGAAAGTGTTTTCATTTATCCCGAAGGAACGATCGAATCGAAAGGGAATTTAAAAAATTTCAAGAACGGCGCATTCCGCCTCGCAATAGAAAACCAGGTTCCCATTGTGCCCATCACTTTTCTCGACAACTGGAAATTTCTGCAGAACGGAGGATTTTTCAAATCGCACGGACGCCCGGGCATTACGCATGTGATCGTACACCAACCCATTTCCACGAAGGGAATGACCGAGGAAGATTTGATACCTTTGCGGCATAAAGTCCGCGAACTGATCGCAGCAACGCTGAAACAAAATGAAGATCGACAGTAAAACCGTACAGGATGTAGCGCATCTGGCCCGTCTCGAATTTGAGAATGAAAAAGAGCAGAAGATGATCGCCGATATGAATAATATGCTCGGCTTCGTGGAAAAACTGAATGAACTGAATACGGATAATGTTGAACCGCTCATTTACATGACGGATGAAGTGAACCACCTGCGCGAAGATGTGGTGAAAGATCCGCTGCCGAAAAAAGATGTTCTGCGCAATGCACCGAAACATGATTCCGATTATTTCAAAGTGCCGAAAGTGGTGAAGAAGAAATAACTATCTTAGTTAACAATGAAAAATAACATAACTACTCTTGAGATCAATAATTTCAAATCTGTAAAGAACTTGAAGTTGGATTGCAAGCGGATCAATGTTTTTATTGGTGAGCCGAATGTGGGGAAATCTAACATCTTGGAATCTTTATCTCTTTTTTCAGTCACATTATTTAATTCTAACAAACAAGCCCTTTCCAACCAGATTCGGTTCGAAAAGATTGGGAATCTTTTTTTTGATCAAGACAGAAATCAAGTTGTGTCTGTAAAGACCGATATAGGAATTGCTATGTTGAGATTTCAAAAAGGAACGCATGACAATTATGAAATAATTCTTGGCCCAGACCATGAGTTTATGAGCAAGTTTTTGGATGGTCAACAAAACTATGAAGCATATCAGCTTTTTACATCTAATAATGCTACAAACAGTGACATTTTTAGCAAACCAATTAAACCATTCCTAATCCAATTATCGGGTGAACATTCGTCCCACACAAATAGCTTGAGGTATACTAACCCTTTTCGTAGATACATTTTCACTGCTAATCAAAAGGAATCAAATCCATTTTCCGGGTTTTTAGCATCACCATACGGAGAAAATTTATATTCTATTCTGGAACACAATTCAAAATTGTACGAAGAGTGCAGTCGCTTTTTTTCAAAATATGGGTTGGATCTTTTGATCGATACTCAGACCAATAAATTGGATGTTCAAAAGCGAGTTGGTAATCGGGTTTATAAGATTCCTTATTCGTTAGCAGCTGACACCCTTCAGAGAATAATTTTTCATTTTGCCGCGATAGAAACAAACGACGATTCTATTATTATTTTCGAGGAACCGGAGGCGCATTCGTTCCCAAAATATATTTCAATGTTCGCCGACAAGGTGATTGAAAGCAAGAATAATCAATTTTTTATCGCGACTCATAGCCCTTACCTTCTTACTCCGTTTATAGAGCAGTGCGATCCGAAAGATGTAGCAATTTTTATTTGTACGTATGAGAATTACGAAACTAAGGCCAGAGCTTTAACCGACAAAGAGATCGGTAACATTATGGAAAATGGTATTGATTTATTTTTCAATATTCCCGCATTCGAAAAATGATTGAATTAAAGCGCGTATTTCCGGAGTGTTATTCGGACACTCTTCTTGTTGAATTAATTCTTCAGCGTGGAAAACCAGGTCACCGAAAAGGAATAAGTAAGGTTGTGAAGGCCCTTATTGATTACGAGCCTTCTCATGAGTTTATTATTGGAATTGCTGATACTGATAAATTCAAAAGAGACGCTCATAATCCTCTGCTGAGTCATTTTGAAATTTTTGAAGATCGGTTTGAAACAGATGGCCTAAGGATTTTCAGAAAGCCCAATACGCAGAAATACCTGATCCGTTTAAATCCTGCATTCGAAAGCTGGATTTGGAAGCAAGCTTCAATTTGTAAAATTAAACCCGAAGAATTTGGATTTCATAATTTGGAAGATTTGATTAATGCTTCAAAGGATAATGCAGTGGAGGAAAATTCGAAGCTTAAGAGTTTTGTGTCGGAAGTCATAAAGAAAAATTCGCCGGCAATAAAAACGCTCCGTGAATGGTTAGTTAAAGTTCTGCCAACTGACCAGCAGAAAATCATTTTGGCCATGTTTAATTGATTCCGATTATTTCAAAGTGCCGAAAGTGGTGAAGAAATGAATTGAGAATGGGGGAATATTAAATTAATAAGACGGAATTGTATCGAAAGAAGTTACTGTTATAAAAAATAATTTTTTATTGTTAAAGTCCGCTTGTGCTGGCTTTTTTCATTTTATGCCGGATGCATTTTCAGATATTCCACTTATAAATACGGGCGAACGTATTTTTTTTGAAAACGTTCAGGAAGATATAAACCAAAAAAATCTTCCAATGAAAAATTGTACTCCTCTCCTGCTTTTTATGGCATTACTCCCTGTTGCTTCAGAAGCACAGGATTCATTGCTCGACAAACAAATCGACAGCATGCGCTGCGTTCTTCTTAAACCACGAATGGAAAATTACATTCAGCGTGCCAATCTTTTATCAGCGGAAATTCAGAATACTTCAGAGAAAGATTCCATCCGCCATTACAGCAAACAACTTCAGCACGCCACGGATTCCATCATTGCCACAGCAGACCGGATCTACGGACGAAAAACAAATTATTCCACTGCAACAGGTATGGCGTATGATTACACCAGCGGAAAATATGTTCTGGCAGTGGTGCCTTATTTTTATTCTTCCGGCGATGCTCCGCCTTCGAGAGAGAAATTAGAAAAGATATCCGATTATGCCCGGACGATGCGCTGCTTCACAAAAACAAAATCTAAGCAGCTCGCGAAAATTGAAAAACACATTTCGGAATTGAAATAGGCAGACGAACGGAGAGCGGAATCAGAAATGTAACATTAGAGGCTGTTTAAAAACACAGAAATGCAAGGAGGGCAAGTCCGAAAAACCGGAGTTTACTATTCGTAAATGAGGATTTTGAGGACGTAGCCCAACACAGCAGTTCGAAGTTATTAGAGATGCCCTTATGAAATTAATTCTGCTCTCCACGCTCCTCCATTCTCACAACTGCCTAACAGAATTCTGCATAAGCTTCTTTCAGATGATCAGCAATCATTTCTGCTGAGCGTCCTTCTATATGATGACGTTCTACAAAATGAACGAGTTTTCCGTCTTTAAAAAGTGCAATGGAGGGAGATGACGGCGGGTAAGGAAGAAAATATTTTCTTGCTTCGGCAGTGGCTTCGGTATCGAAACCGGCGAAAACAGTTGCAAGCTTCGATGGTTTTTTTCCATCGCCCTGCACCGAAAGTTTAACGCCCGGGCGCGCCGTACGCGCTGCGCATCCGCAAACAGAATTGACAAACATCAAAACTGTTCCTGAAGATTTAAGCGCCTCGTCCACTTTTTCGGGAGTCGCCGCATCTTCAAAACCGGCTTCCGTAAGCTCGGCTTTCATAGGTAATACTAATTGAGGAGGATACATGCTATAATTGGTTTATGTTCGTTCAACATCATTATTCCGACACTACAAATATACGCAGTGTAAAGCCGGAATTTCAATTTAATTATCGATTACAACGATCCGCTCATCGAAATTTCTAATTTAGTCTTGCTAATCAAACTACCCATGAAAAGATTTTTACTCACTTTCTCCATTCTCCTTCCTGCTATCTCTGCACTCATCGCTCAGCCTTCCTCATTTTCACCACGAGGAATTGGTGGCGGAGGTGCACTTTTTTCTCCGAGCATAAATCCTGCAAATCACAATGAATATTATGTGGCGTGCGATATGTCGGAACTTTTTCACACTACAAATTTTGGTGCAACTTATTCGCAAGTGGATTTTACACAATTCATGGGCGGACATAATTCGAAAGTGTGTTACACGTCAACTGCAAATCTTCTGTACTCCATCGCGTATATCAGCGACATTGGCACACCGGTGAAATCGACAGACAATGGAGTAACGTGGAATATTCTCAGCGGAAATCCCGATGCGACGCAGGACGCATGGACCATCGATGTCGATTACAATAATTCCAATCGCGTTATCATTTCCCAATACGATCAGATTTATTTTTCTTCGAATGGAGGAACATCCTTCACTTCCATTCACACCTGCATCAACATAGGCGCAGGAAATGTGGTGGGCGGAGTTTTCTTCGATGGAAATAATATTTACATCGGGACGAACGACGGTGTTCTTGTTTCAACGAACGGAGGAGGAACATGGACCACTGCAACGATCACCGGCCTTGGTGTGAATGAACAGATCTGGAGTTTCACTGCAGCGAAAGTGGGAGGCACTACACGATTTTTTTGTCTCACTTCCGATGCGGCGAATGTTTACGTGGGCGTGCAGGGAAGTGATTACTGGGGATTTTATTCGAACGTTTACAAATGTGATTACGGCGTTACCAACTGGACCGCTGCATCAACTGGAATTACTTTAAATACAGATTATCCGATGTTCATTAAAATGGCGGGAACAGATATCAATACAGTTTACGTTGCAGGAAGTAATTCGAATTCCGAACCGAACATTATGAAATCTTCCAATGCCGGTGGTAGCTGGACACGTGTTTTTAATACGGCAAATAATCAGAATATTATCACCGGCTGGAGCGGACAAGGCGGCGATCGTGGCTGGAGTTATGGTGAATGTCCGTTTGGTTTTGATGTTGCTTCGAATGATCCGAATGTTGTTCTCTTCGGTGATTATGGTTTCGTGCACAAAACAAATAATGGGGGAACAACATGGAAACAGGCATACACAGATACACTTTTCCAGCATCCTGCCAATGCAACTACTCCGCCCAATCAATCTTATGCAAGCATAGGATTAGAAAATACGACCTGCTGGCAGGTAAATTTCATTGATGCAAATAATGTGTGGAGTTGTTATTCCGACATCAAAGGAATTCGAAGTGTGGATGGCGGAACGCAATGGTCATTCAATTACACGGGGCAGAATGCGAATTCTTCTTACCGGATCGCGAAAGGCGGAAACGGAACTTTGTATCTCGCCACTTCGGGCATACATGATATGTACCAGAGCACGCGCCTGCAGGACGCGCAACTTGATGCGGCCGATGCAAGCGGAAAATTATTGTACTCCACAAATAACGGCGCCACCTGGACAACTTTGCATTCATTCGGCCATCCTGTTTTCTGGATAGCGCTTGATCCGAATAATCCGAATCGCGCGTACGCAAGCGTCATCCATTACAACAACGGAACAGGAGTCGGCGGAGTTTACATCTGCAACGATCTGAATAATCTTGCAACATCAACGTGGACTTTGTTGCCCGCTCCTCCGCGCACAGAAAAACATCCGGCATCACTGGCAGTTCTTAACGATGGAAAATTAGTCGCATCATTTTCCGGCAGAAGAAATTCCAGCGGAACTTTCACGGCGAGTTCCGGAGTTTTTATTTACGATCCGGTTGGAAATTCGTGGACCGATGTTTCTGATGCGGGAATGGATTACTGGACAAAAGATGTGGTGATCGATCCGAACGATGCGTCGCAGAACACGTGGTACGCCGGTGTGTATTCGGGCTGGGGCGGGCCACCGAATGGATTAGGCGGATTATACAAAACAACAAATCGCGGAGCGTCGTGGACAAAACTCACGGGCACTACTCTTGATCGCGTAGAATCGTGCACATTCAATCCTTCGAATGCCAATGAAATTTATCTTACAACTGAAACGCAGGGATTATGGATGAGCAGCAACATTAATAATGTGACCCCCACTTTTTCATTGGTAAATTCCTATCCGTTCCGTCAGCCGGAAAGAGTTTTCTTCAATCCTTATATTGCCGGAGAAATGTGGGTGAGCAGTTTCGGCAATGGAATGAAAGTGGGAAATGTTCTTACCACGGGAATTCCTGATTTTTCTCAACCGGAAATTTCTCTTTACCCGAATCCGGCTTCTGCATATTTTAAAATTAATTCGAATAAAGAAGATCTGCTCACGATCTATAATTCCGTTGGAGAAATTGTCCTTTCTCAGCAATTAATTAAAGGAGAAAACGAAATTGCTGTAAATGAATTAGCAGAAGGAATTTATGTAGTTAGGGTGAGTGATTGGAATACAGGAATTGTTATCTCCCGCTAAAATCTGTTACTGATTTCACGGGTTTTCATTGATTAATCTGTGGCAATCGGTGAAAATTTGTGGCTAATTAAACATGGTAAAGAAAAACAGATTTTTCCCTTTTCTGACAGTTGTAGTTCTGGCATTTTCCTGCCATCCTGTAAAACCGGTTGCAGTTTACGAAACCCTGCATCATAACCGGAAATTATTTCTCTATGACAATCAAAAATTCATTCTTTTACGTCCCGATGGAAATTTCAATTTTAAACACGCCATCGGCCATTACTCCGCTGATGATTCCACGGTTGATCTCCGGAATTACTACAGCACGGGCGAGTATTCGTACCAATATTCTGAGAATAAAAACGGTAAAGCAAAAGGAAAAGGATTCTACGTGGTGTATGATTTCAGTCCTGACGAAGTGAACTACGGCGTTGCGAATGCAGATTTTACTTTCACAGTGAACGATACTTTGAAAGTGAATTTCAAAATCGAACACGGATACCCGTCATTCCTGTATGGAAAAATTGATTCAACTCTTTCATTGGTGCGATCTCTGCAACTGAAAGAAAATAATTCCTGCTTCACTACGGAAACTTTCATGGTGAGTGATACCACTGCCAATGAATTCATCGTTCATCTGAGATACATGCCACCGGTTTATGATTATTCAAAATACATATGGGGTTACCGCAACGGAATTTTTTCCCCGAACGGCGATACACTTTACATGAATACCTCTTCCTGCAACGGGCCGGATACGGGCGTGGATACGCTCGTGAAAAATAAAAACCTCCGTCAATTCCGTAAATGGCCGTTTGAATTACTGGGAAATGACAAACCTGTTTTCCTGGCGCGGGATAATTAGAGGTTGTTTCTTTCACGAATTCCAATTCACGACTCTTAACATCTTTTACCACGCGTTTGTTTTTCCTTTGAACAGATTGAAATACTTTTCCAAAAAAATTCATCATTTCATTTTCAAACCAAACCCATTATGAAAAAATTATTGCTCCTCATTCTGATCCCCGGACTTTTATTTTTTTCTTCCTGCTCGCACCGCCGCGTGCGTGTGAATGAAAAAGAACGCACCATTACCGTCACCGGCAGCGCCGATGCTACGCTTACCCCCGACGAAGTGACGATGACCATCAACATCGGTGAATATTACAAAGAACAATTCGATCCGAACATCAAACCGAAAGATTACAAAACACTTGTGAAACTCGACGAGATCGAAAAACCTATTATGGATCTGCTGAAGAAAAACGGAATTGCCGACAGTTGCATTCACTTCAGTATGATGAATACTTCCTGGAGCTGGTATTCGGCCGATTACTACGGCGATTATACAAATGCAGATAAAAAACCCGTGCATCTCGAAAAAACACTCAGCATAAAATTCAGAGATTTCGATAAAGCAGTGGAAATTGTTCAAACGATCGATACAAAAGGCGTAGAGTCCATGACGCTCGGCGATTTCAAATCATCGAAAGAACAACAGATGAGAAAAGATCTGAAAGCACAGGCGCTGAAGAATGCGCAGGACAAAGCAAGCAACATGCTCAAGCAGATCAATCATGAACTTGGTGATGTGGTGAGCATCACAGAAAAAGATGATGCGAATTCTTATTGGAGCTGGCAGCCTTCGCAAACTTCCAACAGCAACGTCACTTACAATTCTTCTTCAGCCGCACCCGCAGGTTCTCCGCAGGATATAAAAATGCGCTACGAAGTAGAAGCGGAATTTGAGATTGAGTGAAGCGTTGGGAAAAAGGAGCGAGGAAAATTTAAAAATGTTTTGATTGAAATTCTCCTCCCTCCACTCTAAACAAAATCCAGAGTCGGAAAAGAATTCCCGAGAATAATTTCCGAATTTGCTCCGAGCCAATTCTGCATCACAGTTGCATACACTTGCCGGAAATCAACTTTGAATTTCAGATCGCCGTTGTCGAGATCAGAAAGATCAGGCGCAGCATTGAGTGCACCATTTTTTTTCAGCGATCCTCCTGCAAACATCATCACATTCGCAGTGCCGTGATCTGTTCCTTTGCTCGCATTCTGTTTCACTCTTCTTCCGAATTCCGAGAATGTCATCACAAGTGTGTTGTTCCATAATCCTGAATCTTTCATATCCTGCGCAAATGCTTTCATCGTATCGCCGTAAACTTTCAGTTGTTTATTCTGGTGGTCTTTTTGCGCGGCGTGCGTATCGAATCCGGGAAGTGAAACGTAGTAGACGGGCGTTTCGCAATCGGCAAGAATTAATTCTGCAACAAGTTTCATTTGTTGCCCGAATGCATGCTGCGGATAAATTGCTTTCGCATTGTGCTTGAACAAATGTTCGTGAAGATATCCTGCGCTCTTCGAAACTTCCGCAAGTGTTTTATGCAAATATTCCACGTTGTGATGATCATCATCGTGCGGCGTCCACGCTTCACCAATGGTTTCCATCAGCGGATCTTTTAAAATTAATTCCAGCCGTCCCGGATTTCTCATCGCGAGTCCGTTCATCGTTTCTCCTTTGAGCGCAAGACTCAGCGTTTCATCCATCTCAAGCGCGAGATGTGGTTTAATATTTTTCGGATCGCACGTCGCATCCAGCCAGCGGCCGATCCACCCGGTTTGCAGATATTTATTTTCATCCGACGCGCTTTGCCAGATATCCATCGAGCGGAAATGCGAACGATTCGGATTCGGATAACCCACACTGTTCAGTAATGCAACATGCGCTTCGTTGTGAAGATCGGCGAGGCCTGCAAGATTATTATTGAATGCAAGCTGATCATTGATCTTAATAATTTCTGCACCACTCAATCCGAGTCCGGGCCGATTGCTGTGATAAAGATCATCGGCAAAAGGAACGATCGTGTTGAGCCCGTCATTGCCACCGGAAAACTGGATGACAACAAGCCGGTTCCCGTTCGTTTGCGGAAGCGATAATTTATTGATGAGTTTTGCCGCATGCTTGTTATTTCCGCGAAGAAAATTCGGCAATAACATGGATGCCGAAACAAGCCCGGCAAGTTTTATAAAATCTTTTCTTGAATAATTACTCATTTTATTTTTTTTGATCTGTGAACTTTTCATCATAGCCCACTGATTAACCGGTGGACCATGATCGGAAAGAGATTAAACAATTTGAAACTCGGGTGTTTGCATGACTGCTGCAATGGTGGTGATCACTCTTCGCTCGCGGTTCGATGCGTCAATATTTTTTTCAATGAGTTGCCGGTCTATCCTATCATTCGGCGATAGAATTAAAAAATCAATGATCGCTTCTGTGAGTTCTGCGTCGGATTTTTTTGTGAAATGATCCACGAGAAGTTTCCACTCTGTTTTTACTTTCACTTTTTCATCGGCTGCCGGTTTTCCGTTGTTCTGTTCTTCGAATGCCGGGCGTTTATTTAAACGCGCAGTTCCGGAATCAAGCATCGCTTTCGGCAAATGCATTCGCTGTACGAGCGAAGTGGAATTGATCCACGCTCTTCCCGGTTTCCATCCTGCCACATTCGGCGGAAGAAATAAAGTTTGTCCGAGCACCTGTTGCAAAGCGAGCATCTGCTGATCATCCACTTCCAACTTGCATAATTTTTTCAAACGCACAATGAGTTCAACCGGTGTAACAATGTTACAGCCGATATTTTCTTCGTCATAAAACCACGAAGAAGAAAAAATGTATTGCATGAGATCGCTGATATCATATTTTGAAGAGCGGAATTTTTTCGCGAGTTCATCCACGCGCTCTTCGTCCACTTCATGATTCACAAACCATTTGTAAATTTTCCGTGCAATGAAAATGGAAACCTGTTCTTTTTCCAGGAGCATGTTGATGATATCTTCTCCGCCAAAATTTCCTTTTTTGCCGAACAGTTCTTTTTCTCCATCGTCGTGATCTTTTTCGCGGAATTCGAATTCTCCTTTTTTATTCACGGCCCATCCCGTAAATGCGCGCGCCGCCTGCTTGATGTCATTCTCAGAATAACCGTTTCCCTCACCGAGTGTAAAAAGCTCCATCACTTCACGTGCAAAATTCTCATTGGGCGCATCTTTTTTATTTTCCTGGTTATTCAGCCAGAGTATCATGGCCGGGTCTTTGGAAATTTCGTGCAACATCGTTGCGAAATTTCCAAGCGCATGTTTTCGAAGAAGATTATGCTGCACCTGCATCAGCCAGCCGAAATTCGCTGACGTTGCAAAATGATTATGCCAGAACATCGTCATCTTTTCGCGCAGCATCGCCTGCGCCACCGCCATACGGTCGATCCACGCGAGGTTCAGCAATTCTTTTTCCTTCTGCGATTTCAGAACAAGGACAACCACTTTAAGCGGGCGCACCTCTCCTTTGTCATTCGTGTCGGGCCGCGGAATGATCGTGAGGTCCTGGATGATTTCTGCATCGGAAAAAATTTCTTTCTGCACGTCAGGAATCGCCATTCCGCTGAAACGATCGATCAGTTCGGGAGTCGGGCCAAAACCGGTGCGGTGAAGAAGATGATGCAGTTTTTTTTCGTTGTTGTTCATGATGAATAAACGGATGTGTTGTGGTTCTGTTGTGCTGCAAATTAAGAACCATTTATATTTTTTCCAGCATGTAACTTTCGCAATTCAGCAGCGTCTTACAATTAGAGTTTTTCTGTGCAGCGCCTTTTAACATTGTTTTATTGATAATTTTCTCCTGCTCCTGGAGAATTCAATTTCATTCGGGGTAACTTTCGGAGTTCACTTCAGATCGTGTCTCTCCGGAAAAAAATAATTTTCATCGTCACCGGCCTTGTGCTGGTCTCCGGAATAATTTTTCTTTTTTCATGGCTTGGAAAATTAAAATCGCCGGTGCGCGATCCGCTGGAAGCAATTCCTGTTTCGGCATTCATTGTCATCAGCACGAATGATGTGAATGCGGCATGGGCCACGCTCAACCGGGGTAACCTCGTTTGGGATGCAATGAATGAAACGAATTGGGCTTCGGCGGTGTCGAAAGTTTCTTCACTTACCGATTCATTGCTGACTGCCAATCCTGAAATTTCCGGAATGATAAATGGCCGCCCGTGCTGGATCTCGCTTCACGCAACCGGGAAAAATAATTTCGATTATGTGGTCACCACTTCTCTTCCTTCGGCAGCCGATAAAGATGATTTCATTTCTTTTCTGAATAAAAGTTTAGGCACATCGAACAAGATCGGGCGGAGTGAATGGAATAAAACCATGTTGCTCGATATTGAAGCATTCAAAGGCGGGCGATTTTTCGCCGCTTGCAGGGAAGGCGTGATCGCTTTTTCCTCCAATGAAGAATTGCTGAAAGCGGGAATGGATCAACTCGACAAAGGGCCGACATTGAAGTCGGATAAAAATTTTGTCTCGTTGAAAGAAACGGCGGAGGAAAAATCCCTGGCTAATGTTTATTGGAATTATCAGCGCCTATTTGCAGCAATGGATCGCGTGGCGAGTGATGACGGAAAAGAAAAATTAGATGACGCCGGAAATTTTGCGGAGTGGAGTGAGTCGGATATAGATCTTCAGCCGAATGCGGTAATGATGAACGGTTACACTGCCACAACCGATTCAGCGAAAGAATATTTATCCACGATGAGCGGACAAACTGCGCAAGCCATGCAGATCGATGAAGTACTTCCCTCTTCTACAATTTCATTCGTGGATTATGGCATCAGCAACATCGACGATTATTTTTTGAAGTATGATGCGTATCTCGATCATCTCGGGATAGCTGCCCAGCGGGATGAGCAACTTGCACAACTCCACGCTGAAAATAATTTCGACCCGAAAATAAATATCGGGAGCTGGCTGGGAAATGAAATTGCAGTAGCGCAGGTTCCGGATTCCGCAGGAGGAACCACTGCCGTTGCATTCCTGAGTACAACGAATACTACGATCGCGCTGGAGAAACTCGGTTTGCTCACAGGAAAGGAAGACACGGTTGAAATTACTGCTGCCGATTCTTCCGGATGCGTCATCAGGAAAAATCCGGCTGAGAATATGTTGCCGGCAACTTTCGGTTCTTTGTTCAGCGAACTTTCTTCCACTTATTATTGTGTGATCAGGAATTGCGTTGTTTTTGCGAAGGAGGAAAAAATGTTGCACGGAATTTTTCTTGCCGACCGGAATAATCACACGCTGAAAAAAAACAGGACGTATGCCGATTTCATTTCCAATATTTCCCCGGAAGCAAATCTCACTTTTTATTTTTCACCGGGAAATTTTTCTTCCACTTTAAAAAGATATGCAGCAACACCCTGGGCCGACGATCTCACACTTCACGATAAACTCATCCGGCGATTCGATGGCGCCATCATCCAGTTCAGCACCGGCGATAATGACAAAGGGCTTTTTTACACCAGCATCTTTTTCCGCCACAATCCGCAGGAAAAGAAAAGTATGTCCACGTTGTGGGAAACGCAACTCGACACCACATTTTCTTCGCGCCCGTACATGGTGCACGATCACAAGACGAAAGGGCTCGACATTTTTGTACAGGACGATGCCAATACAATTTACCTCATCAGCAGTGCGGGAAATATTATTTGGAAAAGAAAACTCAGCGAGAAAATGTTGGGCGAGGTGAAACAAGTGGATGCGCTGAAGAATGATAAATACCAATTGGCGTTCAACACCGCTTCTTTCCTCTACATCATTGACCGCAATGGAAAAGATATTGAACATTTTCCGGTAAGACTTCCCGCCACTGCAACCAATTCAGTCGCCGTGATTGATTATGATAATACCCGCGAATACCGGATGCTCGTTGCATGCTCCGACAAAAAAATTTACAACTATGGCATCGACGGAAAAAAAGTGGACGGATGGAAAACATATTCCACGAATGATATTGTGCTCACGCCGCTGCAGCGCACCATTATTTCCAGTCACGATTATGTGATCGCTGTCGATCGTTCGGGACAATCATACATTACCGAGCGGCAGGGAAACACGCGGCTTGTGCTGAACGGGAAACTGAATGCGCCGGTGAAAAAATATTTTCTTGAGAACGGAAAAGATCTTGCACACAGTTATCTTGTGGATGAAGACAGCAGCGGAAATGTGGCGAAACTAAGTTTGACAGATGTGCTGGAACATCTTCATTTTTCCGATTTTCATTCTTCACCCGATATGGAATACCGCGATGTGAACGGCGACGGAAGCCGGGAATATATTTTTCTCGATGAAAAAGATCTTACGGTTTACAACCGCGAAAAACAACCGGTTACTGCATTTACCTTCCCGGAAAAAACAAATGTGTCGCTAATGATCTTCGGCTTCGATGAGAAAGATATTCGATTCGGAATTTTATGTCCCGGAAAAAATGAAGTCCATCTGGTGAATAACGGCGGATCGGAATCGGAAGGATTTCCACTCGAAGGAGAAACGCCTTTTTCCATTGGTAAACTGAACGGCAATGACGCGTACACGCTCGTGTGCGGGAACAACGGGCGCTATGTGTGCGCGTATGCGGTGAAGTGAAAAATAAAAATCAATTCGCCTTCACCATTTTCTTCGTATCCATCACCTGTCCGTCCACAATGAGCGCATACGTGTAAATTCCTGTGGAAAGATCATTAGCAATAACGTTCAGTTGACCTTTTCCTGTTCCGGTTAGTTCAACGGTTCTGATAAGTTTTCCCTGCGCATCGTAAAAAAGCATTTGCGCTTTTTTAAAATTATCCGGAAGAGAATAAGCGATCGTTGTTTGCTCTGCAAACGGATTCGGAACATTCTGGTCGAGTACTACGCCTGGAATATTTGAAAGCGTTACATCGGTTTGATTTGAGTTTGAATTTTGATTTTGTGTTCTTGAATTTGATGTGCAGCAGGAATTCATTTGTGATTGCATGGCTGTGATCACAGTAACCATGCTGTCAATTTTATTTTGTTGCTCCTGGAAACCTTTTACTATAATTCCAAAAAATGCATTCTCGTTCAGCGTACGGAAGGTTACCGCAGGAAAAAGCATATTCCCTAATGTATCATATTCG